>PMJC01000449.1 GCA_003157235.1 Methanosarcina sp. | reverse complement strand
ACTCAGATCTCCCGTGATATTGTAAAAAAAGTGTCAGATGTACAGGAAGTCTATGTTAGACTGCGTTCACAGATAGGAAAACCCATTGACAAGCCACTTGTGGCAAGCGCTCAGATTATTCCTAAAGAAGGTATCTCTTTTGAAAAGATTAAAGCGGAAGCTGAAGTTGTAATCGAGAATTGGTTTTCAGATGTGACAAAGATCACCGAAATGGTGATTAAAGGCGATTTGAGTACTTTTTAAACAAGGCAAATTATTGCAGAGAAAAACGGTCGGGTTCTTTTCATACGGAGCTTTATGTTTACGATAATCACAGATGCGCAGTTTGGTGACGAGGGAAAAGGCAAGATAGTCGACCTGATCGCAAAAGATTATGACATTGTTGCCCGTTTTCAGGGAGGAAACAACGCAGGTCATACAGTCAAGGCAAGAGACGATATCTACAAACTGCACCTTATCCCTTCAGGTATTCTGCTTGATGCCAGAGTTCTTATTGAATCTGGAGTTACCCTAAACCCTGAGGTTCTAGCCGAAGAAATCATGATGTTTGAGAAACATGGTATAGAGATAGATACCAGAAAACTCGGCATAGATGCTAAAACAAGTATAATTATGCCCTACCATATCGAACTGGATAAGTTAAGAGAAGCATCTAGGGAACAGAAAATCGGGACTACACAACGTGGAATCGGCTATGCATATATAGATAAAATAGCACGGGATGAGATCCGCATGGCTGAGCTTATAGACAGTAAACTTTTTTTAACAAGACTTAAGGAACTTGCCCAACAAAAGGAAAGAGAAATCGCAGCAATGGGAGGAGATCCGAAGATAGTTATGGACTCTACGCTCATAGAAAGATATATTGAACTTGGCAGGCGGTTTGCAACCTATATCACTGACGTTTCCATGGAAATAAACGAAGCTCTTGATGAAGGAAAGCATGTAATGGCTGAAGCTGCTCAGGGCACTCATCTAGATATCCATTATACATGGAACCCAAAAATTCGTAACCTCTTCCTCTACAATCACGGGCTCTGCCTGTGCCAACCTTGGAGTAGGCCCTACAAGAGTGGACAATGTGATAGCTATAGTTAAAGCTTATATTACAAGAGTCGTGGCAGGTCCACTACCTACAGAGCTTACAGGGGAACTGGGAGAAAGGATACAGGACGCTGGGTACGAATTCGAAACAACTACCGGTAGGAGTAGAAGATGCGGGTGGTTTGATCTACCTCTCATGAAAAAAGCAATCGCTCTCAATGGATATACGGAAATTTCCCTGACTAAATTGGACGTATTGACAGACATTGACCCTATTAAGATCTGGGTTGGCTACAGTTACAAGGGAGAAAAAGTGAATTATCCTCTTGAATTTGCAGACGACTTATTGGAATGTAAGCCTGTCTACGAAGACGTTCCTGGCTGGGAAAAAGACCTTACTACGGTAAAAGCCTTTGAGGAACTTCCGGAAAATTCCAGACATTATATCAAAAGATTAGAAGAACTGATGAAAGTATCTATCAATTATATTTCAGTAGGTCCGGATAGAGCACAAACCTTTAGAAAATAGTAATATCTTAGGACTTAGGCAGTTAGCTGAGAAATCAGTAACATCGAACCTTTAGCTATATAATCCATAACTTTGATCATAATGTCTGAGATGTATTATTTTGTTCCTTAAGTGGGAAGCACTATTAAATTTTGATCATTTTAAACAATGTCCAGTAGAATATTTTTGCCCATAGAGAGGCATAAATATGGGGTATAAATAAAGATTGATGAACTTGTGCCCATTTCTTTTAATTTACAAAAAATAGCTTTGTTCCTTGCAGTTATAGGATCCCTAATATCAAAGGCAGGTAAATTAAGTGAAGGAAAATTCATTTTTATTCGGTTAAGATCCAATCTATAAGAAATGTATTATTTTTGATGCATTTTCTGTAAACATATAAAAGTAAATTGCAATTAATGGATAATTGCAATAATCATTTTAAAGTTAGCAAATTCCTTAACAAAGTACAAATGAAATTCAGAAAAATAGACCCATGGAACAGGAGGATACTACATGGACCGAGTAATTTCTATCGTTGGGCATACTGCTCTTGATTACATCGTAAATGTTGAAAAAATAGCAGGAAAAAACGAATCTTCCCCTATCATTGATTACGAAGAATACCCCGGTGGAGGAGCTGCCAACATTGCAATTGCCATCGCAAGACTGGGAGGAAAAAGCCAACTAATTTCTCCTGTAGGTACGGATTTTGCAAGTTCAGGATATGAAAAACTTTTAATAGATTCACACGTTGATATCTCCCGCCTCTACAGGCTTGAAGACCGAAAAATTTCCAAGGCGTTTATTTTTACGGATAAAGAGGACAACCAAACAACCTATTTCTATTGGGGAGCTTCTTCAAAATTCAAAGAACTGGAACCCAGACCTGTGGATTTTGTCCATTTAGCAACTGCAGATTCCGTCTACAACGCAAAAATCGCACAAATAACCGATTTCGTGTCCTTTGATCCGGGCCAGGACCTTGTTGCATATTCAAAAGAGAAACTTGAACTCATTCTTGCTTACACTAATATCCTCTTTGCTAACCGGCATGAAATCAAGAGGATCTTGGAGATTACCGGAAAAAGCTTCTCTGAACTCAAATCAAGGATTGACATCATCGTAGTTACATGTGATGCTAAGGGCAGCAAAATCTACACATGTAAAGAGGAATTCTCAATTCCAGTGATTTCTGTTGAAACCGTGGACCCGACAGGGGCAGGAGATGCTTACAGAGCAGGGTTCTTGCTAGCTTTGACTAGAGGATACTCTCTGCCCACATGCGGAAAAGTTGGATCAACTGTAGCTTCTTTTGTCGTACAGACACGGGGCTGCCAGACGGGGCTTCAAACATGGGANNTACATCATTTGTACTTGATTAAGGAATCTGTTAACTTTAAAATAACTACTATAATTATCCATTCAGCGAAATTTACATTTTATCGGTTTCTAGAAAACATAACAAAAGTGACACATTCATTATAGAGGATTCGATAAACCCCTAAATTTCATTCTATGTTTATAAATGGTATATAAATAACTCGTGAAAATCAGAAGTTTATCAAAATCTTTAGCTATTTATATTTTTAAAGCAATACTTTTAGAATAGCATCTTTTTAAGCACAGTTTTTTGTCGTATTTTCATAGCTTAGTAAATATGGATCTAAAAGAGCCTTATCGAATTAAGTCTTCCCTTATATCGGGCCATATGTTGAATAGGATACTATAAATTCATAATTCCATCCAAAATCCAAAATTGTATACTGCGAGTATACAAATGTCCGATTCTGACCTGTAAGAATTATCGTATTTATTTTTATTGCCTAATTAGGGGGAAGAAGTTCCGGTTACTTTTGCACTTTAACGTATTCAAAAATCTTGCTATAATCTGTGTTTACTTCGGGAACATTGTTCTCAAAGAGTAAATTGTAGAATGATTTTTACATGACTTCATGAGTTTGGTTTGCCCATGTTTCATGGACCATACTATACTGCTTCAGGTCATTTCCATCAAAGATATGTAGCTTTTGCTGCTTTTTTCTGCAAACCTAAAAATGTAAATTGAGATTAATAGATTATTGCAATGTTCATTTTGACATTAACATATTTTTTAACCGAATAAATGAAGTTTTTAGATAATTGATGATTCAATGCTGTTGATGTTTCAGTTCAACTGCATAAGTCCGATTCTATTTATAATCATACGTTGGTAATTTGGTCACATACTAACTTTATTTAACCCCTCTTAGCTATATGTCTCCAATAACTATTATTATGAAGCCCACTTATACAATAAAGAGATAGATGTGAACTTATAAATTACTTATTTTCCTGAATTTAACGTGGAGTAAGTAAAACTATCATAAGCATACTTCAAATATGGGGATGTTATGGAAATGAAGTATAAAGTATTCCTCTTATTAATCAGCACTATTTTATTGTCAGCGAGTACACTTGCAACATCTACGAACTCAAACTCTGATGCACAGCCGTATTACATTGATCCACAGCATAATTTGTGGCTCAAAGTCAACATGAATGGTAGCACACAACATTTCAATGTGTACAATACACCTGGCTATTCTCCCAATGGAGATACAGTNNATCTTCTGCGAATGTTGTGTTGAATAAACCATTCACGAACGGAATTGAATTGGCGGTCAATGAAATACTAACAGATGGTACTCATAACTTAGGCACCTTTTCTGATGTTTCTTTTGGTTCTGGCGCATTCGTAGGTGGTATTCGGGGGGCAGATTGGTGGCATACAAGCTTCAATGATGGTGGTGGCTCATTCCAAAATCAAGGAATAGACAAAGCAATAATTTGGGTAAACTCAAACAATTCGGATATTAAGATGCCCACTCCTGGAATCACGCTAAGTGATTACATCAAAGAGAATGTTTCCCACACAGTAGCATACGGTTATG
>PMJC01000314.1 GCA_003157235.1 Methanosarcina sp. | reverse complement strand
TGCTTTTGCAGCCCAGGAACACGGCGATGCAAGGCGCGCACTTGACCTCCTGCGCGTATCAGGGGAAATTGCAGATAGGGAAAATCAGCCTCAAGTTCTCGAAGAGCATGTCAGGCGTGCTCAGGAAAAGATCGAGATCGATCGTGTAGTGGAAGTAGTAAGAACTCTTCCCACGCAATCCAAACTCGTGCTCTATAGCATCATTCTACTGCGCAGTCGAGGCCGAGAAGGCAAGAATGTAACGACAGGTGAGATGTACAACGTCTACCGCCAGCTCTGCCATCACATCGACGTGGATATCCTTACTCAGCGCAGGGTTACTGACCTTATGTCCGAACTTGATATGCTGGGCATAGTCAATGCAGTGGTCGTAAGCAAAGGTCGTNNTTTTAACAAAATGTTTTCTTGAGGGTGCAACCCTCCACCTAACCTTATCCACATCTTTGGCTTTTCCTTTCTTTCTCTAGCTTTTCCTTAATCTTTTTTGCCCACAATTTATCACGATCTGCCACATTTACCTTTTTACCTTCAGGTATTCAGTTTTCAGGAAATAATATATATGATCCTGTGGTTTGACTACGATCATACCATATTTATAGGTTAAAGTCAGGCTCTCTGTTATACAATTAATTTTTCAAGCTCTATTCAGGTTTGAGATTAGGTTTAATTAATCAAGTTTCTTTTCGTATTATAATTCAAATATAATGTTTGGTTAAAAGGTAATTTTTGATGAAAATAATAGCATTCGTAGGCATGTCGGCTTCTGGAAAATCAGAAGCTGCAAGAATTGCCGCTCATATGAACATTCCCGTTGTTAATATGGGTAATGTGATCCGGGAAGAGGTATTAAGACGCGAGCTTGAACCCAATGACTCAAATACCGGAATGGTTGCAACGGACCTCCGCAAATGTGAAGGCATGGATATAGTTGCCAGACGCTGCATTTCTCACATCAGAAAAATGAATTCTGAATTTGTGGTTGTGGATGGAGTGCGCGGAATTGCCGAGGTGGAATGCTTCAGGCGAGAATTTGGAATAGGTTTTGTCCTTATTTCTATTTACGCTCCGATTAAAATTCGCTTTTCCAGAGTCCAAAAAAGAGGTCGAAGCGATGATATGAACAGTATCGAAGAACTCCGTCATCGAGATGAGCGAGAACTTGGTTGGGGTATGGGAGAAGCTATAGAAGAATCAAATATTGAAATTAAGAACAGCTTCACTTTAGATGTTTTTAAAAAGAATGTTGTCGAGATTTTGAGTCCCTACTCAGATTTAGACTCGTTACACAGCTCCAAAGGTCAAGTATGGAAAAACAATTCTTCTGAACAAGATTCAATTTAATTCATTAAAACCCTGCAAATAAACTCCTTTTCGATACTGGAGCAAATTTATGATACATGTTACAGTTTCAGCAGTTGTGTATCCCACCGAGGACCCCGAAAAAGTTATCCGAGCAATTTCTACTCTTTTTACTGATATAGTACTCGAAAAAAAGATTATTGAGACCATTGAATCTGGGCTAGGAGATTCTCACAGTTTATTCGTTTCTGGAGAAGGAGGGCTTGATCTCTTGCTAACTCTGCATGGGCTCATTCGAAGAGAAGAGATTATAGATAGTATCCGCAATAAAGTTTTCAGTAAAAACTTATCCAGTGACAGTCTTTCGGTCAGTTTCTTGCTAAATAAACAGGCTGCTTTTGTTGGTGTTCCCAGTATTTCTGCTCTAAAAGAATCTCTCGGATCTATTGAAATCGTTATCATGGCTGAGTCTCAGAAAGAAATGAAAAGACTTTTAGAGTGGCTTTTGCCCATTACTGAAGGAGGTATACCGATTGTTGAAGTAGAAATGGATTATGTGGAAAAGGGTTGAGATCTTCTCAAGCTTTTTAAATTTTGTATGGCTATAATTCTTTATATTTATATACTATTCATATGTATAATAATGCTATGTTGAAGTTCATTGAAAGGTCTCATTAAACTAACTTAATTTAGTTAACTATATATTAATTCCCACGTACAAACCTATATTAATTAATGAAAAGGAATGAATTGTCTTCATGCAATTGCAAAGAATCAGTTTTTCATCGCATGTAGCTATCGAAGATCCTTTCGAATGGGTTTATAAGCTCGAAGACTATGGGTATACTGGTTGGGAGATTTTACAGGAGGGGTCCCAGTGCTTGAACAGCAAGAATATCCAGAATTTGAAAAATATCTATGAGACCACTGGTCTTGAACTGACTCTACACTTGCCGTTCTCGGATATGAATCTGGCAGGTCTTAACAACTCAATCAGGGCAGAAGTCCTCAGGCAGATGAAACATTACCTTACACTGGCTTCAAACTATGTAAATTTGGCTGTAATTCACCCTGGTTATCTTTCCCATTATGGCGTACAGGTTCCGCAGGAAGCATACCTGACTAATCTGGCCTCAATCCGTGAAATATGCGACTTTGCGGCGGATTTTGGAATTCTCATCGCTGTTGAAAATATGCCCGATTTTCCGAAAATCTTCGGAAAATATCCTGATGAAATACTTGAGATGCTTGACACTATCGGGAGTCATAACGTGGGTTTTACCTTTGATGTAGGGCACGCAAACACAGTTGGGCTTGTGAATGATTTTCTGGATCTCCTAGCAGAAAAAATATCCCATGTGCATATTCACGATAATATGGGAAAAAAAGATGAACATCTATCTTTAGGGAGAGGTAATATAAACTGGAAATTTGTCATGGAAAGGCTTTCAGACTATAAAGGAGTCTTTGTTACTGAGATGGGTTCGGTTGAAGAAGGAATTCAAAGCCTTGATTATTTAAGGAATTTATAAAAAAGATTATTTTAATCATTTTTTTCAGTTATTTCGATTTTTAATAGTATTCCCAAGTTATTGAATAGGAATTCTGAAAGTTACTAATTCTTTTAAATTCTGTATCTGATTAATTATTCTTTTTGTCATTCTTGGAGTTCTTTGGAACTATTTTTATAACTATTCAGCCTTAATAAAGGACTATCAAATAAATCATCTTTATACTAATTAAATTGGCAAATTTAATTAGTTAATTTTCATTAACTATTGGCTATTAATTATGCTTTCTCCTTTTCCGGCAGTAAGTAATTAGATACGTCTATTTAAGTTAAAATAGATATTAGAGGATTCCGATTTATCTCTCATTTTTATTACAATTCCTCCCACTAAATTTATTTTGGCAGTGGGGATGCACAAAAGGCAATTTGCATACTTTATCAAAGTCACATTTGAGCCTTTGATGACATTCACTAATTAATTTTATAACGGTTTTGAAAAACCAAATATGGGATAACATTCTTTCCAAAGGTAATGAGGCAATAAATGTCAAAAAAGTTGAAGTGGAAACAACTTTTAATTTGCTTGTGTCTGTTATCCAAAAATTTCATGTTAGTTTTCGGAGGAAATAGAGTTCTTGATAAGTTAAATGATTTTCTACTGCATCCATTTTAACTTCTGTAGAGTGTAGGTGGATTGGTATATGAAGATAAAAAAAGTTAAATGCGAAAATACATCTCAAGAGATTATGGAATTAAGTATTCAAACTGGACATTAAGAAATCTACTAACATTTAGATCTTTTAAAACATTAATCATATAATGAGTTGACGACCAAATAACTAATATTGAAAACTGAATATAAAAAGATTCAGTTCCCTACATTTTTTTTTCCCTTTTTCCTTTTCTATTAAGTTTTTTGAAGAATTATTTGCTTTTGAAATGTCTTTGAGGGGGCAAAGCTTTAAATCAGATTATTCCTTTGTATCGCATGTTTCATTTTCGGGATTAGTTCCCGTTGGAGTGTGACCCTGCAGACAGGGTTGAACCGTGAAACATAAATGAAACTTGGTGTTTTAATTGGTAAAATCTTTCTATGGATATGTACGGGATGCATGGAAAAACCCTGAAGAGACATATGTGAAAGAGCTCAGATGGGAGCGCTTGCAGGTTTGGAGAAAACAGGGGTCTGTGACCAGAATCGAAAAACCCACACGAATTGACAGAGCTCGCTCTCTTGGATATAAAGCTAAGCAGGGTATAATTGTTGCCAGGATAAAGATACGCCGCGGGGGACTTGGTAAATCGAGATTCAACCGTGGAAGAAGAACACAGAAAATGGGAAAGAATAGGATCACAGGTGGCATGAGTATCCAGAGGATTGCTGAAGCTCGTGCAGACCGTAAGTACCCCAACCTTGAGGTCCTGAACTCCTATTGGGTAGGTGAGGATGGAAAGCACATATGGTTTGAAGCCATCCTTGTAGACCCTCATCATCCTGTAATAAAGAGTGACAAGAATCTTAATTGGATCTGCTCCCCGTCTGTTAGGGGTAGAGCTACAAGAGGCAAGACTAGTGCCAGTCGTAAGGGCAGAGGTATGTCTACACGAGGTAAGGGCACTGAAAAAACCAGGCCAAGCATCCGTGGACATAAGAGTCGAGGGAAGTGATTTATTACATAACGCTGCGTGCGCTCGCTCACGCAACGGAAGACGTATTCAGAGTCAAGCAAGCTCTGAAATTTTTTGTATCCAGCACTAGCGTCCGGGATAGGGAGTTGATTGAAGAGCTTCAGTCTGAGGGACATCATGGAAATCCAATTACCATATTGAGCTTGCAGATTAAAAGGACGGCAGACTGTCTATGTTTTGCTAGTTTTGTCCGGGAACATTTTTTGAAGGAAGATTTAGCACGGCTTAGGGAAGAAATGCCGGAGAGGCTGGGCAATGATCAGGTTTTCCATCTCCGCTTTGATAAGCAGGCTGCGTACCTGCAGAAGGTAAAGCTAACTGATTCTTCGAATGCGATCACTGTAAAAGTCAAGATCAAGACATATCCGAAGAGTAGGGAAAAAGCTGGAGCCATAGTGGAGGAATTTTTTGGGTAAGCCAAAATTTTATGATTTTTGCGTTCATGCAATTCCTGATGGGGATAATACTGTTGAGCAACTTGCTACTCTTGCCATGCATTTCGGGTACAGTGGGATTGTGATTGCAAATCATTCGGATAAACTTTCTCAATCACCGCCTTTACTTGTCTCAACCAACGGATTTGAAATTTTCAGAGGAATTGAGCTCATAGAAGAAAATCCCTCGAAACTTAACAGTTTGATAGGGAAATTCAGAAAGTCGGTGGATGTCTTGATAGTACACGGAGGTTCAGAAACTGTCAACAAGGCTTCGCTGGAAAATCCTAGGGTAGATATATTGAATCATCCGTCTTTTGATAAGAGCAGCGGGCTAAATCAGGTGCTTGCAAAGGCAGCAGCTGAAAATGGGGTTGCAATAGGCCTGACATTGAGACCTTTCCTTCATTCAAGGGGTTCAAGGCGTATCCGTCTTTTATCGGCTCTCAGGGCAAACCTAGACCTTGCCAGGAAATACGATGTTTCTCTTGTACTCTCAAGCAGCGCAATGTCCTGTTTTGACCTTCGTTCCCCAATGGAAACACTTGCTATGGCTGAAATATGCGGGCTTGAACAAGAAGAAGCTCTTGAAGCTATGTGTACTGTACCTGAAAAAATTATTTCAAGGAAACGTCTTGTATCTGGGTATATAAGAGAAGGCATCGAAGTGCTTAAAGAGCGTGATTATTTTTGAAACGCTTGCTTCCTTCGCTTCGTGGGAAAAAACGCTATATAGCTTTTGAGCTGATTTCCGAGGGACCTGTAGACAGGAGTGATTTGGTAAAGGAGATCATGTCCTCTGCTTCCTCACTGCTTGGGGATGTAATTTCAAGTGAATGCGATATTAAGGTTTTGGGGTTTGAAGACTGGAAAGGTATTATCCTGTGCTCCAATAACAGAGTCAAAGAAACAAGAGCTTCTCTGGCAGCTCTCACTCGAATTAACGGGAAGAGAGCAACTTTGCACATATTTGGAATTTCAGGTACAGTTAAAAGAGCTACTGAAAAATTCCTCCAAATTCATAAGGTCTTTGAGCCCGAAATTGAGACTAAATTCAGAATGGTTGAGGAATAAAATCTGGAAGGTTCAGGTAGATAAAATGGCATCTTTTATTGGTATTATTTTTATGTTTACATTGAATCTTCAACCATGGAGCTGCTTAATATATACAATAATGAATGAGTATTAATTAGTGTAACATATTAATTAGTAGGACTGATTGACAGTGATGTAGCTTGTGCGGAATTCTGAAAGTTGATTGTGAATGAGTGAGATTCTGATAAGAAAGTAGGCCTGAAATTCGAGTTCATTGGGAAATTTAGAAGGTTAAATCTCAATGAGGTTATCAAAGCCCGATTTTATGTACTAGAAATACATGGGTCTCACAAGCATTATAACTGAGTAAATACACTTTACTAACGGACTTGGTTAACATCGGAACTAGACCTCAAAAACAATTAAAATGGTCTCCCTTAAGTACGTGAATCCATGTAACAATTTGGGGAACGTATTTTATTGGGTAAAAGTGCCTTTGAATCCTCTTTACCTGGTGTATTTTCGCTGGTTTCATCCAAAAAATCTGTCAGGATTTGAAGTCCCGAATAAAAGGTTAAAAACTCTAATAAGGAAGAAATACGTTATAGTGGATCAAAAGTCTTTTTCCTTACCTGAATGAAGGGTCGAGGGCTTTAAGCCCCTGAATTTTCGGGATATCCGTACAGTTTCATGATCACTGACCAAAGCCTTTTTTTTGGAAGGTGTTTATTTAGCTGATGGCTCTGCGGGTAGAGATCCTAAAAGGAAATAATACCGGTTATTTGCCGGGAAGATTGGGAACAACAAGAATAGATATATAAGGGAGATATGGAATATGCAGATGGCACCACAAATGGGTTATGACAGGGCAATTACTGTTTTTAGCCCTGATGGAAGACTTTTTCAGGTAGAATATGCCCGCGAGGCAGTTAAAAGGGGAACAACAGCCGTGGGAATCAAGGCAGCTGATGGGGTAGTGCTGCTGGTTGATAAGAGAATTACAAGCAGGCTTGTGGAAGCTGAATCAATAGAAAAAATTTTCCAAATTGATGATCACATCGGAGCCGCAACTTCAGGGCTTGTGGCAGACGCCCGCTCTCTTGTTGATAGGGCCCGTGTAGAAGCACAGGTCAATAGGGTTTCTTATGATGAACCCATAGGTGTGGAGGTTATCTCCAAAAAAATCTGCGACCATAAGCAGACCTACACACAGTATGGCGGTGTTCGCCCCTACGGTACTGCACTTCTTATTGCAGGTGTAGATGACCATCTCCCCCGGCTATTTGAGACTGATCCGAGTGGTGCTCTTCTGGAATACAAGGCAACAGCTATTGGAGCGGGCAGAAACGCAGTAGTTGAAGTTTTTGAGGCTGATTACAGAGAAGACATGAATATTGATGTAGCTATTCTCCTCGGGATGGATGCGCTCTATAGAGCGGCTGAAGGTAAATTCGAAGCTTCAACCCTCGAAGTGGGTATTGTCTCCCTTCAGGATAAGCAATTCAGGAAATTGGTTCCTGAAGAAGTTGAGAAATATGTTCAGCAGATCCTTGCAAAACACAGAGAGCCTGAACACAAAGAATAAAAATATATTAGTTTTCAGGAAATGAGTACTCAGAGAATTTTTTATTCTCAAAATTATGGTTTAGAGAAGGTATTTGGAAATGGTGTCCTTGGATGCGGCAGTTACTGCAAGGCTTAAAAGAGGCAGCAAACATTTCGAAATCCTGGTGGAGCCAGAAGGAGCTCTGGCTTACAAACGAGGAGAAGAAGTAAATCTAGAAGATATTCTGGCAGTTGAAATAATCTTCGAAGATGCAAACAGGGGAGATCGTGTAGCAGAATCCGATGTTATCAAATCTTTTGAGACTACTGACCTCTTAGCGATTGCTGCCTTGATCCTGAAAAACTGAGAACTTCAACTTACAGCTGAGCAAAGAAGATGCATGCTTGAGGAAAAAAAGAAAAAGGTTATCTATACTATTTCCAAGAATGCTATAAATCCCCAGACAAGAACACCTCATCCTCCCGCAAGGATTGAAAAAGCGATGGAGGAGGCAAAGGTTCATATAGACCCTTTAAAAAGTGTGGATCAACTAGTAAATATTACAATGAAAGCCATTCGCCCACTTATACCCATACGTTTTGAAGAAATCAGTATTGCTGTGAAAATTCCTCCAATATATGCCCCCAAAGCATATGGAGACATTTCCAAGGTTGGAACCATTACAAAAGAAGAATGGCAGCGTGATGGCTCTTGGATTGGAGTTATAAGGATTCCGGCAGGAATTCAAACTGATTTTTACGCTCTTATAAATCATCTTACGAAAGGTGAGGCTCAAACTAAACTTTTATAAGAGGATATTGGATGGATAAAAAAATAGTGATTCCTGGTGACCTGTTATCCGCAGACACAAGAAAAGCCGGATATGGGACGTATGTTAAGAATAACAAGATATATTCTTCGTTTTGTGGTATTGAGAATCTCAAAGATGATAAAGCTGTAGTGATCCCTCTAGCAGGAGGTTATATCCCCTCAGTAAATGACGTTGTGATAGGGATCGTTATTGTGGTTACGCCGTCCAACTGGATAATGGACATTGCTTCTCCTTATGATGGTTTATTCCATGTATCCGAATATCCAAGAAGAATAGAATCCCGGGAGATGCCTGAAATTCTGAATGTAGGCGATTCTATGATTATCAGGGTAAAAGATGTAGATAGCTCCATGAAAATTGAGCTTGGCTTGAGGGATTCAAACTTCCACAAACTCAAAACTGGTCTGATTGTCGAGGTTGAGCCTGTAAAGGTTCCCCGTGTGATAGGACACGGCGGTTCTATGATCTCAATGCTGAAGAAAGAAACAAACTGCAGTATTTTCGTTGGCCAGAACGGTAGAATATGGATCGATGGGAAGGATGAAGATGTGGAGCTTTTGAGCAGGGCTCTACGGAAGATCGAAGCTGAGGCACAGCGTTCCGGATTGACAGATCGGATATACAATTTTCTGAAAAATGAAAGAATTGTACAAAAAGAGTCAAATAATTTAAAATTTTTTAAAAATGCACATAATGGCGCTAAATTAGCAAAAGAGGATCATTCCGAAGAGATCTACAGGAAAATTGACGTATTGCTGGATCCAAAGAATTGATTTTTGGTAGAATTATGAGAGATTTTAAGGAATCTTCTATAAGCTGATTTGTTTTAGGAGTTTTTTTGGAGATCAAAGCATGAGTTGTATGAGTGATAAAACTGGAAAATTAATCACTGATGACGGGTTACGTCTTGATGGGAGGCGAGCGGATGAAATTAGGCCAATGAAAATTGAAATTGGAGTGCTTTCTAGAGCCGATGGTTCGTGTTACCTTGAATGGGGTAGAAACAAAGTCTTAGTAGGCGTATTTGGCCCTAGAGAAGCTCATCCCCGTCGTATGCAGCGCGCAGATGCTGCAGTTATCCGTTATAAGTACAATATGGCTTCTTTTTCGGTTGAGGACCGCGCTCGTCCAGGCCCTAGCAGGCGGAGCATCGAAATTTCCAAAGTCTCCAGAGAAGCCTTTGAACCGGTAATTATGGCTGAGCTTTTCCCAAAAACGGCAATTGATATTTTTGTAGAAGTACTTCAGGCTGATGCTGGGACACGGACAGCCGCGATCAATGCTTCAAGTATAGCTCTTGCAGATGCCGGGATTCCTATGAAAGGTCTCATCACTTCCTGTGCCTTCGGAAAAGTTGATGGGCAAATAGTTCTCGACCTTAACAAGGAAGAAGATAATTATGGAGAGGCTGATTTTCCGGTTGCGATGACTCAGGATGGAGAAATTACCCTGCTTCAGATGGACGGGCACCTTACATCTGAAGAAATCAAGAAAGGCCTCGAACTTGTAAGGAATGGATGCAAGGAAATACTCGAAATTCAACAAGCAGTTCTGAGAAAAAAGTTCCAAACTCCCATTGAAGAGCCTGCAAAAGAGACTTCTATGGAGGAGATCTCAGATATTGAGAACAAAGTTCTAGAAGCAGAAGTGTCCATGAAATACGCTTCAGAGGCAACAGTAGTCGAAGAAATTCGTGAAGAAATCAAAGTTTTTGAAGAGGATGCTCCCAAAAAAATCGCTGAAGAAGGGACGGTTGCAGAAGAGATTCACGAATGTGAGAAATTAGAACACAAAATTGAAGAAGCTAAGCCCTTAGTAGAGGAAGAGACTTTAGAAGAGGTAATAAAAGCTGAAATCGGAGAAAAGGCTGATCTTAAAGCATCTTTAGAGATAGATCCCAAGATTACAGAGTTTGAAGAGCTTGAGCTCATCAAGGAAGAAGCCTGTTCCTCTGACGCAAAAAAAATGAAATTCGAGTCTGGGGGATTTGCTGAAGAAGAAATTCCGCTTTACGAGAAATCCATTACTGAAAAAGTTATCTCAGAAAAGACTTCTGAATCCAAAAATGAGCTTGAGTTCAAAGATAAATCCAGAAAAAAGGTTATTGCTGAAGAAGCAGTAAAAGTTGAAGAAAAATCTGAAAAAGAAAATTCCAAAGGACCTTGGCTGGTAGTAAAAGATCCCTCTGAATCAGGAAGCAAAGGTGATAAAGATGAGTGAAGTTATTGCTACGCTCAAAAAGGATTATATTTACAATCTTATGGTTAAAGAAAAGCGACAGGATGGGCGTGGATTTAAGGATTTCAGGGATATCAAGCTCGAAACAAATATTATCACGAAAGCTGAAGGTTCGGCAAAAATAACTCTTGGTGATACCCAGATCCTCGTAGGAGTCAAGCTTCAGATAGGGACTCCTTTTCCGGATTCGCCAGATGAAGGTGTGATTATTACCAACCTTGAGCTTAACCCTATTGCTTCTCCAGATTTTGAGCCAGGTCCTCCCAAAGAAGAAGCAATCGAAATGGCAAGAGTAGTTGATAGGGGGATCCGAGAATCGGGTGCAATTGATTTAAAGAAGCTGTGTGTAGCGGTGGGAGAATCAGTCTGGACAGTCTTCATAGATGTCCATGTTCTCAATGATGAGGGAAATATTATTGATGCTTCCTGTTTCGCTGCTATTGCAGCTCTTATGACCACGATTGTTCCAAATAAGCAGCAGGGAATCGGTGAAAATGTGTCCCTTGCAATGAGAGAGATACCATTGGGCGTGACTCTGGCTAAAATTGGCTCAAAGCTAATGGTGGATCCCTCTCTGGATGAAGAGGCAATTTGCGAGACAAAACTTACAATTGTTTCCAGTTCAGATGGATCTGTTGCTGGAATGCAAAAAATGGGTTCTGTTCCTCTCACTGAAGCAGAAGTTCTGGAAGCAATCGATCTGGCGCGCGAAAAGGCGACCGAACTTAGAGAACTATATTTGGAAGGGCTTTTAAGAAAGGGATAAGTTGGAAGGATTACCAAGAAGATTTCGATAAACTCCTAAATTCTGTCATATTTATATAATTAGTATATAAATAATTATTATTAATCAGAGGTTTATCGAAATTCTCAAATATTAAATGCCAGTATTAAACGGTATACGTGCTACAAATGTGATTAGAGGTGAAGGTCTAAATCTCATGGGTGAACCTTTATTCAGCGATTTGAGTTGAATCATTTCTAACGAGAAGTGTATTTTTATGGAGTTATAATTATGGTAAAAAAATTTACTAAGAAGGGAAGAATTTCCAGATCATCAGGTAGGTTCGGTCCCAGGTATGGGAGAAAGGACAGAAAGCTTGTGGCGGATCTGGAAGAACGTATGCGAGCCCCACATGTATGTACTAGATGTGCTCGCCCGACGGTGAAAAGGATAGGGACGGGAATATGGAAATGCAGCAAGTGTGAGTATACCTTTGCTGGTGGAACCTATATTCCTTTCACTAGTGTTGGTCAGACCCTGTTGCGCACGATGAAGAACATTACCGAGGCAAAATGAAAATTTTAAGGTTGTTGTTTTATGGGTTACAAGTGCACTCGATGTAAACAAAAAGTTGAAGTAGATTACGAGTACACAGGCATAAGATGTCCGTACTGTGGACATCGAATCTTAGTAAAAGAGCGTCCTACAACTATCAAATGCATCAAGGCCGATTGAGGCGTATGTTAATTAATGCGGCTAAAGAGTTATGATTGTTAAAAAAGAAAAGATCTTTTAGAAATATGAGATTTTTTTATTATTTTTCTAGATTTTTGATTCATTGCAGCCAAGTGTTATTGTAATTAATTCAAACATCGGCCATTCCACAGGGGATTAAAAAATATCAGGAATATAAGCTCTTACATTATCCTGGCGTGGATCTGGAGGAATTTATAATCAATTTATCACTTCTTTAGCGTTGAATGTCACAAATTCCAGGTTCTTTTGATCGGGGATGAGGGTAATCACCGCCTCATTTTGTTTTCGTTCAATCCTCTAAGTCATCTCTTTTTCGTAAAATTAGTTTTTTTGGCACCATGGGCAGAGGTGTTGGCCCCCACAATTTTGCAGGGATGTAATGTACATTGGAGTTTTAACAGTTTTATCCATGGCTATGGTCAGATCATCTATCACATAAGCTAGTGCCTGAGTATCGATACAACATAAAGGATCCCGATAAACCTCTGATTTTCACGAATCATTTATATCCAACTTATATAAATATGATAAAATTTCGGAGTTTATCGAAATTCTCAACAAACTAAATTATTCTAGACTGCAGTATTAAATCAGGCAACTACATAAAGATAACAAAAAATAAGCAAAGAAAGAAAGTAAAACATATACTTTTATTGATCTTTGATTTAATAAATAAGGAGGTAAATAAAATAATTAAAAAGGACTCTTAAAAAATATTTAAGCATAGATTTGTGCTGGACACTACAGCACTAACGGATCTGCAGACACGTGAGGTCATGGGCTATACTTCTCTTTGTGAAGGAAGAAAGAGATTCTTGATCTGATAGCCGATGCCCGCCTGCAGTTTGGAATAAGTTGTTACGTACCCTATCCATCAGTATACAAGGAGATGTATGAATTTACAATTAGAAATGGCTGTGACAGAGAGGGTATAGCCAAGATGGATACGTGGCTGGTGAAAAAATCTCCTGATCGCTATAGAGTAGATGTAACCTCTCAGATATTCCACGAATATGTATCTCATATGCGAGAAAGGATTGACCGAGGAATGGGAGTTGCAGAGGATGCGGTCTGGGAGGCAGCTACTGCATGTCTCTCTATTGAATATTCGCACAGTAAAGGAAAAGAATATAGAGAAGAGATTGAAAGAGAAGTAATTGGTGGGATCATCGGCAAATTTAGGAACAAGTATCGTGCCACTCTAAGGTATGGAATTCTTGACAGCGCTCCTGATATTGATGTCCTGATTCTTGCCAAGGAGCTTGATGCAGCAGTTATTGCGAGTGATTATGGAATTGAAAAATGGGCAGAACAACTTGGAGTCCGATTTGTACCTGCAAATACTTTCCCTATGATGATTAAAGAGTATCTGAAGCATCTTCCTGAGAATGAAAGTGAATCCTAGCCTGAAACTAAGATCAAAGAAAAAAGGAACATATGAAATAGATCAAATTAATTTAACAAGTTTACTAATTTTTGAAGCTCGGATAACAATAATTATCTTGAAATAGGATTAGAAGTGTAATTATCCTCACTCATAGGGTTATATCTTCATTTATATGGTCATGTTTTCATTGATTCCTAAGTTTGACAGTTGAGTAAATATATGTTCCTTTGTTTTTGTTGTTCTGTTCAATTAATACAATCTCAAAACTGAGAACATTCCCTACAATTCCTAACAGCTGGAATTCTGCAGATATACACAGGTGTATAATTTGTTTGCCTATTTACCCACTATTTTTCATTGAAAGTTAGATTAATTTTTAAGCTACTTTCATGTTGA
>PMJC01000418.1 GCA_003157235.1 Methanosarcina sp. | reverse complement strand
GAAATAGGTTACAGAGACAGAGTATACTTTGGAGCAAAGTCAATGATTTAACGATGAAAATAGCAGTAAAAGAACATCCTCTGGCAATGACTGATACATTAAAAAACGAGAATATCAACCCAAAAAAAGCTTCATATAAATGAGTTTATGCCGGAACTAATAACATATTCAAAGGAGGAATAGTTCTTGTCACGACTGTTTAAAGAGTAAATCTAAGAAAATGTTGTGTACAACTTTTTGTTATTATCTCTATCATTTGATTTCATTGAAAATAAAAGGAATATTTTAAGAATGGCGAAAAATATCTTTAGAATTAAAGAATAAGAATCCAGAAAAAAATTGGGTCAAATACAAAAATTAGTGAGAAAAATTTGGACAAAATTCCCGCGAAGAAAAAAAATTAGGGTAAATCGGAATCCTCTTATATTTTTTAAAAGTGAACAAATTTGTTAGACATCTGCAGAAAACTATATTTATTTAAGGATCCATTTATTTAAATTTTTGATAAATTTATAATTTCAATCAGTTCATTTGTTTAATAAAATATCTTTTTTTGATATCTATCGGAAACTTTATATATTAAATAATGTATTTTAATTATAATTCACCCTCAAATTATCGACCAGGCAATTCGGAGAAAGTAGAAAATATACATTTTGACTATGATTTTTTTAATTGCATCTGTCTTTAATTGCATCTATCTATTAGGTGAATCTGAAACAAGAAACACTGATTTGGACAATATCGGGTTTATATAGTTATCCAGAGGAGAATTCAAGATGAAAAAATATCTTTTACCAATGGTTTTATTATTTGTAATTTTAATGCCAGCAGCTTTCGCGACAGGCGATGTAAAAGTTAATGACTTTTCTGCTAGCAATACAAGTGGGAATATACCTTTACATATATATTTTAATGGTAGCGTTACCGGGAACGTCACTAATTGGCAATGGCAGTTTAAGAATGTAGGAACAGGAGCTATTACTCATAGCACTGCAAATACAACAACTGTCCATACTTTTGGCAAACCTGGAGTTTATGATGTTACATTGGCAGTATGGGGGCCAAACGGTAAAGATACACTTATAAAGCCAGCTTATATAACTGCTAGTAATAACAATTAAAGTTCCTAGTTACTGCATTTTCTTCTTTTTTTACTAAGGGGAGTAGTAACTGCTGAGAAAATTATATTAATTTATAACAAAACCATTAATACAATTGCATAAATATCAATTACTTTTTTATTTTCTCTCTTTTTCATATGCATATTTTTTTTATGAAAATCTATGCATTTTCTAATTTTCAGCCTAAATCTTAGGACATTTTATACATGAATTTAGAGAGAAGACAGAGGTTTTACTGGAATCACTTAATAATGAAAAGTTAAAATGTTGCTGTCAGATTAAATTAAGGATCTATCCTGCTCCCAAAAAACAAACATATGGTAACAGAATAGTAATCAAAAAAGAAGATTAAGGGATGAAGAACAAATTTTTACAGAAAATTACATAAACTGCCGTCTCACAATTATAGATACATAGTTTTTACACATTTCAGTATGATATATTATACTACGAAATATCGTTTTAATGTCCCAACAGTAACTCATATATCTGCATTCAATAATTAGATCAATAAATCCTCAATCCCTGTCTCTCTAACAATATAGATCGCTTTAGTCTTTTCTTCCGGAGTCAGTTGCCGTCTCAATTCGAGGTACTCCAATGCTTGATAGCATGGTTGATACTGAAACATCAGGTTGAACCGTATATGCGGGATCTTTTTTGCGACCCATTTTGTGATCTGTCTTGTGCAACATTCCAGGTGGCCAGGGAGGACCAGATGGCGAATGAGGACTTCTGCAGTTTCATATGCGAATTCGAAGTTGGGCTGCACGACTTCAAGGTACCTTTTTATTTGTGAATATTTCTGGGCGCATAAGTTGTTTCCATATTTGAAATCTCCGAGGTAGATGTCCACAATTCCTTCGAGAATTTCAGCAATGTCAGGAGAATGGTACATATTTGAGTTCCAGATGACAGGCGTGTTTACAAAGATTTCCCTGATTATTTTCAGGACAGTATGTGCGTGTGGAGTAGGAGTTACAAAGTTTACATTCCTTGCTCCGTGCATTCTTCTGAGGTCAATTAGCCTTGCAAGTTTCCTGGGTTCAATTCGGGTTCCTGCTTCAGGACAGGTGGAGATATCCCAGTTCTGGCAGTAGACACAGGCAAAAGTACAGCCCGTAAAAAAGATTGTGTGAGAAGGTATAAGTTCTGGCTCTTCTCCCATGTGCAAAAACTCGGATGCATAATTAGAAAGATCTATCAGCCTGCAGAATCCTTTTTCACCTGTCTTTCTATTAACTCCACAACTCCAGCCGCAGCAGTTGCAGTTCTCCAGAATCCTGTCCACTATTGCAACTTTTAGGTCGAGAAGAGATAGGTTAGCTTTCGGGTGTTTCAGGAAAATCTCAGTAAGCAGTAGTAACCTATCCGAGGCATTTTTGTGAGCAAGGGCATTAATAGCTTCAAGCTCGAGCTTCTCACGAAGCTTTCGGTATTCTTCGATGCCTTTCTTATGAATTTTCCTGAGTTCTTCAAGTTGCATGCTAGGATCGAACTGAACTGGAATTTTTTCTGTTATTTTAAAGAGAGCAGGCATTTCATTTCTCTGCACCTTAAAGTAGCGTTTAAGATGCTTCGAAGCTTCCATATTTAAATATTATCCTATTAGGTTAAAGGCTTATCGTGCCTTTCGAGGCTTCGACCCTGATTGTTACTCCTAACGCAACTACTCAGAAAATATAATCTGTTTCAAAACACGAAGCATTCCTACAATTGGGTAATAGGCAGTGTTAACTTTAAATCATATAGACAATTATTTCGAAATTCGAGTATTAATCAACCTGTTAGTAGAATATCTAATCTCAATTGCATACTTGAGTTTAGTTTTGAGATAGCTTGATGTTTGCCATTTTTATTCTTTGTTATCGTCTATATAATCTCGATTTGCAGAGCAAATATGGTAACTATTCATTTACCAAAAATAGTTAATTGATATTGATTTTTACATCATAGATATCTCTAATTACTAACTGATGAAAATAGAAAAAACATAATCAATAGCTAATAATTGAAGAAAATCAGCTCACTGAAACTTGTCTATTGAGTTTAATAGCGATGGCTATTATGCTAAAATGTAACTATCTAATACACCGTTATTGCTATAAAACCATCGCATATTCATCTTTTAAAGAAGGTATCATTTAGCGCACTTTTTTTGATGTGTAGATATAGCCAAGCTCATACTAATTAACCGCCATAGGCAGCGCCGCCTTGGTTACCGCCACCATCCTGATTACCATGGCAGGAACCCTTACAGCAGCATTGGTCCTTAGCAAGGCATTGGTCCGTAGCAGGCATTGGTCCGTAGCCAGGTATTGGTCCGTAGCCAGGTATTGGCACATACCAATGGTCTATAGCCACTCCAACTACCACATCCTCAGCAGCCGCCCCAGCCGCCATCGCCGGCCCAGCCGCCCGGTCCCCGTCCATATCCACCACACCCGCCACCGTGACCACGATGACCTTCACGTTCTGCACTAACTGCTGCAGCTGTCAACGATACTACAAAAAGGACTGCCAGCAAAACTGCAAGTACCTTTTTCATTCCAAATTTCAACATTTGTTTACACTCCCATTTTATTTAATTTGATACACTTTTTATGTGATACAACTATTATGATACATATTTTAGGGACATACTTTTTAAACGGTTACTTTTTCAATACATTTCCCATCGGCAGATATACTGTGAAAATATTATTTAACTAATTAGTATTTCACCAACCGGTTCACAAACTAGTATTGTAATCAGCTAGTTCAGCTTTATTTCTAAAAGGCTGCCATACTACTAGGTAATAAAATCCGTTTATTTGCCGATAGAAACGATTTTCAATTAGATTATCAGATAATTAATATCCAAACTATCTAATTTATAAACAAAGTATAATTGTGTATATATATAAATAATTAAATATAGGAATAAATGATTACCATAAATTAACAACTTTTAAT
>PMJC01000287.1 GCA_003157235.1 Methanosarcina sp. | reverse complement strand
AGGTGGGCAGATAAGGTAGCCGAGCCTCCAGCCAGTCATTGCATATAATTTCGAAAAGCCGTTAATGACAAAGGTATTGTTCGTATATTCCAGGATAGTATGCTCTTCTCCACTGTAGATCAAACCCTGGTAAATTTCATCTGAAACTATTGGAACTCCTCTTTCGTCAGCTATCGCAGCAAGGCCTTTCAAGTTTTCAGGAGACATTACATATCCACCAGGATTTGAAGGACTGTTGATGAGAATAACCTTTGTATTGGGACTAACGTACTGCTCTACTGTTTCCGGCTCGAGGGTAAAGCCATTAGTATCATTCGTGTAGACATAGACAGGAACTCCTCCGAGGTATTTCACAAAATTTGGATAGCAGGCGTAGTGTGGGTTTGACATAATTACTTCGTCCCGTTTTTCGAGCAGAGCCATAAAAAGCAACAGGAGACCAGAGCTTGTCCCTGAAGTTACAATGACCTGATTTGGACTCAGGTCAATTCCAAATTTATGGTAGTAAGAGTTAACTATTGCCTCTCTAAGAGGAAGAAATCCCTGGCTATGAGTGTACTTTGTAGATCCTCGAACAATAGCATCATATGCAGCTTCACAGATATGAGGAGCAGTCGGGAAATCTGGCTCACCGACCTCTAGATGTATAATATGTCTACCCTCAGCTTCCATAGCCTGGGCACTTTCCAGCACTTCCATCACATAGAAGGGAGGGATATCGTCAGATTTTTTAGAGAGGATGTTTTCGGAGTTTATCGAGAGCATAAAAGACCTTCTGAAAAGCAAACATTTTGAAAAGAACTGATGTAGAAGCAAGTAACTTCGCTGAAGCTATACCTGAAAATTCGTATGCTTTCAATATTTAAGAAGATTTCGATAAATGCCTAAATTTCATCTTACGCTTATAAATCGTATATAAAAGACTCGGGAAAATCATAGATTTATCGAAATCCTCTTAAATATTCTATGGGAAAGAAATTTAGAATCAGTCAACTACAAACGCCAAAGCTGTAGGGCTTGCAGTCTCCTCAGAGTTAGCATTTAAATTCAGTAGACTCAAAGGATAATCTTAGTCTAGTTGGTCTGTTGACAATACCTCTATAGGTTCTCAGTTCCAGAATCGAATCATCGACTACTTTTCGGAGTATATTAATTGTTTCATTAATATCAGCATTGATAAACTGATATACATAAATTTTTGACTGTTGTCTCTTTAATTCTTCGTGATCTACCATATTCAGATTTTTCAATCGGATCTATGTCAGAGAATCCACTTGATTTTTATATGCTTCAGCTACAAGTTGATACTTAATACACTGAAAGAAACATTTGCTTTCTAATATACATTTGAATGTACCAAATGGAATCGGCACAAAGTTTCGATTATTACGTTTATTGTGATTGATTCCTTGTTTAATTCCGGTTAATTCTCAGATAAGAACATTGCCTAAATTATTTTCGAGACAGTGTTTAACCAGATAGTTGACTATCCGGTTCATGAATTCAGTAATTCTATTAAATCATCCGGTTAACATCCTTATTTGACGGTAGTTACATCTTTATTTTTCTGTAAGTCTTTGATACTCTGTAATCTAGCATTTTCTTTGTTATACCATTGGTTGAGAATTTATATATTTGCCACCAACGATTTAACCAGTTCCATCGGTATCGACACTACGTCCCATTTCTTTGAGTAGATTTCCGTAAGTATATATTTTTATTTAAGAGCAAAATCAGTAAAAGTTTTCATGAGAAAAAATTGATGTTAAGAGATTGAAATTCTCAAATAATCAAATGTGCATGAGTTTATCGAAATTATCTTTAATCATTCTCTATAGCAAACGTAATTAGGCTTTAATCTAATCTTTTATAAGGATACCTCATTTCTTTCCCACAATGCTTGCAGAAGATAACGATATATCCTTCATTCAGTCTGTAGCGAGCATTATTCCCAGGCACAAGGAAAGCATAGCAGTGTTTACATATCCTGCTTTTTATCTCCCTTGGGATACTCATCCTATTCCTCATAGAAATATTTCTGATGAGCTGCACGTAGCGCTCACTACGGTCAGGATGTTCTGCGTACTCCATTTTTGCAAGCTCAAAAAGTCGCCACATACGCTGAGTTGCGACATCTTTAATCAAATTTTTCTGTTGTTTTCTGAACACTCTAGACATAGGTAGATTGATCCTGTACTTAATTCAGTATCACAATTAGATCCCTGGATTTTCCCAAAAACTAGAACTCAAGAATCAAGAATAATCACTTTAATATCAGGGTTCTTGCCTTGCACAAAAATTTTAAACTTTTCGGGATTTCCATTTGTGCCCTCTAATTTTCCGTAATGCATTGGAATTACAACCTTTGGGGATATGACTGCGACTGCACTGGCAGCCTCTTCCTCGTCCATAGTATAAGTTCCCCCTATGGGTAAAAGAGCCACATCTGCCCTAATGCTCTTCATTTCAGGGAAAAAATCGCAATCTCCTGCATGATAGATCCGAATTTTTCCAAGTTCCACTACATAACCTACTCCAAAACCTCGTGGATGGTAAGGTTTATTGAGATTATAAGAAGGAAGTACCTCAATCCGGATCCCTTTAATTTCAAGCCCTTCAGCAAGAATATCTCCCTCCGCAACTCGCCTTGTATCACCCCTGAATTCCAGAGAACAGCTTTCAGGGATCAGGTTAGTTGAGTCAGAGCGTCGTACTTTTTGAATATCTTCAGGGCTGCAATGGTCAAAGTGCTCATGAGTGATAAGGAGGATATCTGCCTTGTTATCAAAAGAAGGTTCTTTATTGATCTGAAACGGATCAATATAAATTTTGATATCTTGCCCTTCAAGAAAAAAACCAGCGTGTCCTAGCCATCGAATGCAAACGTTGTCAATTGTTATACTATTCATCTCATACACCTTTTTAATCTTCAAACTTATTTATGGAAAGGCCATCTAACAGAATTGTTTAGAGATCGTATTGTTTAGGGATCGTATTAATAGTATCCTACACTTCGATTCTTTTATTAAAAGAAAAGAAGAACTCTTAATAACTCCCAGAAAACATGTAATTTTGAAGTTCCAGAATATATACCCTAACTTTCAAATAAAGAGAATAGCTCTTGCATGCAAAAAGGCCATGGCCCTTTTTGATTAAAGAAAAATTCGATAAACATCCAGCTTAGATTTACTTTAAAAACAATTAGCCAAAAATTGTGGTTTATCGAAATCTTCATTATTTTACTCAAGCTGCTTACTTAGGTTGAATAGTTATTCTCATTAAATTTCCAATGGGATTGAATCGAAAAATAAATTCCTAAATTTAGTATTAATTTAACAACATAAAGGAGTAAAATAGTTAGGATTTTACATATTGAGGATAAAAATAAAGCATTTGTAAACTCATAATATGATATTATGACTTAGATTATTTGAGGCCTAATGCTGTTTTTTAACCGCTTAATTATGTAAATACTAAAATTGTGGGAATCCTTAATAATAAAAAAGGAAGTGAATGTTGAAACAACCTGTTAGTAGAATAAAAAGTACTACTATTTTGCTGGCAGTTCTATTTGTAATAGCATTGACAGCAATGGCATCAAGCGCTCGACCACATCATCACCACTATCGTCACTACCATCAACTACCACAACCATTGATGGCATCACCATGGGTATGACCATATGGTAGCTTTTTGATGTGAAACCTTTACTACCAACAATGAGTATAGGGCTGTTAATGATTAACGATAGCAAAAAATATAAAAATTAAAAAATGTAACTAAAATGAAGAGAAGTCTTGTGGATATTTCATTAAACTAAGAGTAAGACCTTTAACTTCATTAACTTTGCATTGTCAAATTAACTCATTTTTGTAGTTTTGGCAATTCATCTCCACTCATATTTATTCCATTTTGAAAATATGTATCCTATATTTTTTTTCCCCGTCTACCTTTTTCTTAATCAATATTTTCTATGATTTTAACCGTCCGAAATTTTACCTGTTGAAATTACATGCTTACCAATAAACAGAGCAGCAATGAAGTTTTTTTAACATAAAATTATGATGAATATCTCAATTTACTCACTCTTGCTCCCATTCTCAGCTCATTATTTTGATTTAAGATTCTTAAAATTTCCATAGTATCGAATATTTTTCTTTGGGTGGTCACTCTTAAACTAGATACCTATGTTCAACTAACAAAAAAACAATGAATAACCTGATTTTTGCCAATATGTTTGTAAACTCGATCATTCAATATCGCATAAGAATACACTTGTTATGCCCTATTAGTAGCAAAATAAATGCACAAAAACATGGTTTGAAGATAAAAATTACTTAAATATTTTCCATAGCTTATAATATTAATTACTAAGATCCTACAAAAATATGATTTTCGAAAAGTCATAGATTTGGTGATCCATCAATAATAAGTTGACATTTCCAAAAGTATTCACATATTCTGTTTCTGCTTTTATTTTCTGCCTTATTTACTCTCAATTTCCTGTGCACAATTAGGCTTAGAAAGCAGGTGAAAATGGAGAAGCATACTCAAAGATTAAATATTGATCAACTAATAGAGCTATACCAAATATTTTCATAAACAAAATTGCGTAAAAAAAGTTAATTGCTCCGATGGGGATTTGAACCCCAGTCTCAGGAGTGAGAGTCCTGAATGATTGGCCGAGCTACACTATCGGAGCATATAATTAATATGCTTTACCTCTTATGCAGCATATCCAAGTAATTAAAAAAATATAAACTTTTCGTCTAAGGTCTGAAAAATATATAAACTGCCGGTAAGCATTCTATCCTCTTCCACCTCTACGGAATAAATCTTCCCTTAAACTTGAAGAATACCCTCAGCTTCAAAAACCAGTTATACGAACATGGCATGAGGAATCGTGGGTTCCTGGACGTTTACGACCTTTTCGTAGGCTTTCATGAAATCTGCCATGGTGATTTGTTTGCCGCGCCTGCGCAGCACGAAGATTCCGGCTTCCTTGGTGATGACACTGATCTCTGCCCCGCTCATACCGTTCATAACTTTTGCGAGCTTCTCAAAATTCACATCGTCAGCAAGGTTCATCTTGCGGGTATGGATCTTAAGAATCTCAACTCTGCCTTTTTCATCGGGGAGCGGGATTTCAATGGAGCGGTCAAACCTGCCGGGCCTCATGAGAGCAGGGTCAAGGAGGTCAATCCTGTTAGTTGCAGCGACAACTTTTACATTGCCTTTGGGATCGAAGCCGTCCATCTCAGCAAGGAGCTGGAGCATTGTCCTGTTTACTTCTGCCGAGCCGCTGGTTCCGTCATAAGTCCTCATGCTGCCTACGGCATCGATTTCGTCGATAAAGAGAATACTTGGGGACTTATCCCTCGCAAGCTGGAAAATGTCCTTGACAAGCCTTGAGCCTTCACCTACGAACTTCTGGACGAGATCGGAGCCAGACATCCGGATAAAGGTTGCTTTTGCCTGAGATGCTATTGCCTTTGCAATCAGGGTCTTGCCCGTACCCGGGGCGCCGTGGAGCAGGACACCCGAAGGGGGCTCGATTCCCAGATCTTCAAAAAGTTCAGGCTCGGTAAGCGGCAATTCAACGCTTTCCCGGACTTCCTGGAGTACCTCATCCAGCCCGCCAATCATGCTGTAGTCTATACCAGGGGAGTTAATGAGCTCCATAACCTGAGCTCGCACATCGGCAGCCCTGCTAACTATAGAGATTATCGAGTAAGCCCCATTTACCGCAACTCTCATTCCGGGCTCAATCTTTCCAAGGCATTCTTCGGGAATCTTGGTAAGCACTTCCTGATTGTTACCGTGCTGTCTGATAAGTGCTATTTCCCCATTCACCTCAAGAATAGTTGCAATAAAGAGAGGAGGTTCCGTAAGCTGCTCCAGATGAGCTTTTAACTTATTGATT
>PMJC01000416.1 GCA_003157235.1 Methanosarcina sp. | reverse complement strand
CAGTTGTTTGAAACATCAATCAGGCTACTTATTATGACAAATACCGAGGAAGAATCTGATGCCAGACAAACCGGCCTTGTCTCCTCATTTAGTCAATTTACAAGCCAGTACCAATCATTAATACAACAAGAAATGACTCCACTCCCATTCTTAGCTAATCATGTATTTAAGAAACGCTTCAAAGATTTTCAGAAGCGTAATCTATCCGATAACAACTTAATCCTTTCTTCTTCTGAAATTTCCGACCTATACCATTTCCCCAATATGGATATTACAAAAATTGAGGGGCTGGTTAAAAGTAAGAGCAGTGAGCTACCAGCACCCAGGTCCATAAAAAGAGATGATGGCGATCTTGATGTCATTGTCGGTAAGAATACCTATGGAGGAGAGGAAACAGCAGTTGGGCTAAGAAAGAGGGATCGATATCAACATACATACATCGTCGGTAAAACGGGTATGGGAAAATCTACCATTATCGAGGGGATGGCATTACAGGATATTCAAAGCGGAAAAGGGATCTGTGTTATTGATCCGCATGGAGACATGGTTGAGCATTTATTAACCTTAATTCCCAAAGATAGACAAAAGGATGTTGTCTTTGTTAATCCATTTGATAAAGAGTTTCCTACAGGGCTTAATATTTTAAATCCCGGTACAAATTACGAAGATCTTGAAGAAGAACACCGAAGAATTGCCCAAACTGTGATGTCAATATTTATGAAAATAACGCCGGAAAGACATTGGGGCCAACGTATGGAACATATTTTAAGAAATGCGATTCTGACAACTCTCCTAATACAAGCAGGCACTACGAATACACCCTACATTTCCCTTTATACAATCCAAAAGCTTTTAACAGATGATAAGTATCGAAAATCTGTTACGGGAACTCTTTCCGATCCTATTTTAAAGCAGTTCTGGGAAAAAGAATTTATGTTGTTTAGAAAAGGTCAGCAGGGGGATATGGTTGCGCCCTTAACAAATAAAATCGGAGAATTTATTACCGATCCACTCTCGCGATTCATATTACTGCAGAAAAATAGCACCATCAATATTTCAGAAATTATGGATAATAGTAAAATCTTGCTTGTTAACCTTTCTAAGGGAAATTTAGGAGAGGAAAGAAGCGCCTTTTTTGGAACAATAATTACCTCTCTTATTCAACTTGCTACCTATCAAAGAGCACAGACTGAGGAAAAGAAAAGGCGTGATTTTTTCGTTTACATTGATGAATTTCAAAACTTTGCAACGCCTCATTTTACCGAGCTGTTTTCAGAAGCCAGAAAATATCATGTATATTTTACCCCTTCTCACCAAAACATTGCCCAGATTGATGATCCAAAAGTGTCAAAAGTAATTAAAGGCAATAGCGGAAACTTCATTGCTCTTAAAGGAAGCTCTGATGATGAAGAGGCTATGCTACCCATTTTCTCCCCGGAAGTAGAGAAAGGACAAATCGTCAATCTTGCTCCTTTTCATTTCTTTATGAAAGTAACCAATGATGAAAGTGAAGACGCCTTTACCGGTGTTACAATACCGGTTGAAAGTAGCGGAAGTAAAGAAACAAAGGAGGGTATTATTAAACAATCAAGACTGCATTACGCAACCAAACGGGAAGATGTTGAAAAGCAATTAGAACAGCTACTTAAAGTCGCTCCAAAGGTTCAAAAACAAGTGCTTAAAAATACAAGGATTAAAAAGAAACGATTAGCATAATTGTCCTCGATGTTGAGGACAATATTTTAGGCAATTTGAGCATAAATTAAAGATAAATTGTGACACCTACCCTTACCAAATACGGAGTATATTATACGGTTGGGTATGGCATAAATACTAAACTTACAAAAAANNGATTTAGATTCTTAGACAGAACCCATATCCAAACATTCTTAAAACATAAAGACAAGAAACGAATCAACAGCTGGTTAAAAAACTTAACAGAAAAAGAATACATACAAAGAATATATGACAATCATATTGTGGGAAAGAATAGAAGAGCTGCTATCTTTTCTTTAAATAACAACGGAGTAAGATTTGTAAAAGCTTTAGGAATATATGACAGATCTTTTATTCATAAACTGTATTGGGACAAAGACAGGTCTGATGCGTTTATTGAGCGCTGTCTATTTATTGCCACAATCTGTTGTGAGCTTGAAAAGAAAGAAAGCAATATGCTGCATTACGAATACGCAACTGAAAGCGATTTCTGTGATCCAACTAACCCCTTTCATTTTTTAAAAGTTTCTAAATTACCAATCGATTTATACTTTAAAAAANNCTATTATTTGTGTTTCAAACAAAAGAGCGCATGATTTATGCAAAGAGGTATATCAAAACGCTGTTTGATGATGATAGCCCTGATGATTTATCAATCAATCTCGCGGTAGCTAGCGACGTACAAACCGAAGGTGGCGTTACTGGAGAGATTTGGGAAGAGGTTGAATAAAAATCCTACCGCTTCGGTTAGAAAGCGGTAGGATTAAAGCCCTACTCTTGTGGTTCGTGTAGCTTTTTAATTTCTGAAAGCCTGATAGGCTTAAAATACATGTCCCTTTCAATACTTAAATCCATCGGACCCTTAAGGTTTTGCAGTTCGGAAAGACTAAAATATCCTAACTCTGGATAGTCTCCTGCTACGTAACCGAAAAAAGAATCTTTTCCGTCAAATTCTATGCCGTACCATTTCCAGCTTGTCCAAACAGCAAAGAATTTACAAACAACCATCGGATCTTTCTCGTTTTCTTGAGAATAGAGTGCCGGCAATGCTTTTCTTAGTTCTTCTGTTATTAGTTTCATATTTCACCCCCTCTCTTTTTAGAATTTGTTTTTAGGAAGCAAACCTGCTTCCTATACCAGAGACGAAATATGCGGGGTGAAGATTACAAGAGCGAAGCAAAGACTTCGTTTATATACTCTTGTAATCTGAGGGGTGCAACCCTTAGAAACACTAAATGTAAAACTTGAAACTAAATTTATTGTTAAACTATAATGAGTAAATGAATAAACCAATATTATATATTTTAAGCGGTATGTCTTTTGCTGGAAAATCAGTATTAGCGAGAGAAATTGCTAAAACAAAATCTATTCCATATATTGATCCCGATGAGGTTTCTCGAGAAAGAGGACTTGGACTAAATGGTGAATTTATTCCAGAAGAGATTTGGAAAGACATACATAAGGAAGCGGAACAGAGAGCCATAGAAATTTTAAAACAAGGAAAAAGTTTGGTTTATGATACAACTGCATTAATTAAAAAGGATCGTGATTATTTAAGAAATTTAGCTAATGAAAATGGAGCTGAACCATTAGTTATAATTGTAAACATTTCTAGAGAAGACGCTTTTAAGAGATGGCAGGAAAATAATACAACCAATGAAAGATATGCAGTTCATATTAATGATTTTAATATGTGCGCTGATGGTTTTCAATTTCCCAAAGATGACGAGAAATTCATAGTCTATCAAGCTGGTCAAAATATTACTGAATGGCTAAGGAAAATAAATTAAATCTACGAAGCGGAAACCATTGCGCCCTTCAGAAGAAGTAGTACTTGATCAATCGTGAAAGTACCAAAAGAGGGGCAAGACCCCTAAGAAGCTTTCTGATATAATCAACTCATGGAAGAAGAAATAAAAATCCCCCTTGGAGATAATAAGTTTGCTTATGGCACTCTAAGAGGAAACCTTGATCAACCCCTTATAATATTTGCTCACGGATTTACAGGAGATAAGAATCATCACATTTTTTTCAATGGTGCTAGGTTTTTTGAGAAACATGGAATTTCTTCATTTAGATTTAATTTCTATGGCGAGGAAGAAGATTCTAGGCAGTTAAATGATTGTAGCATCTCAAATCATGTCTCCGACTTAGATACAATAGTGTCATATTTTAGAGATAAAGCCAAAAACATTATTGTTGTTGGACATAGTTTTAGCGGAATAATAATACTTTCATCAAAAAAACAGCAGTTTGATAAAGCTATACTTTGGGATCCATCTTCTGATACTAAGAGCTGGTTAGTTAAAGACGCTAAATATATAAAAGAGCTTGGTCTATATTATTTCGATGACTGGGGAGTGTCATATACAATTGGAAAGCAGATGTATCAGGAATGCGTCGATTTTAACCCCGATCACCTATCCTCAAAATTTACAAAACCACTCAAAATAATTGTCGCAGGCAATGGAATACTTAAAGACGGTGGCCGAAAATATTTTGAACAAGCAAATCAGCCTAAAGAATTTGCTGTTATTGAGGGTGCGAGCCACAACTTTAATGAAGATGGGGTGGAAGAAAAGTTATTTCAAGAAACCCTTAATTGGATAAAATAAGTTCTAATATCGTCTATCCCTCGGAGCAAATTAGCCTCAAATAGCGTACATTTTACCTGCCCATACTCTACTCAACCATTATCCTATTGACAATTTGTCAATGATTAAGGATACTATAGACAGAGAAAAATATGACAGAACCAATAGACGCATCAAGGGGAGTTCCTGCTCCAGTAGAACCAACGGGTGAACAACCTCAAATTCCTCAAGAGGATAGATATATATTTAATCCAGCAGAGTTTGACGAAAAAGCCGCAGCTGAGCTAAGAAGACATGAGGAATGGCTTAGGACTGAGGGCTGGAGAGAAGACAGAGCCAGGGAAACTCTTGATAGACAAAGACAAGATTTGGCTGAGAATAGAACTTGGTGTGAGGCTTATTCTGGGAAAGTGAAAAGAGAATGGGGCTGGGGGGAAGTGAATGAAAATGCTGGCTACCCATCTTGGGCTCACATAATTACAGATATTGAAGACCAAGGAGTACCTCTAACAGCTGTGGAGATTGATGCTGCTATAGACTATCCGCTATGGCATGTACCTGTATCTCTCGGAGAAAACAGGCCACTAACTCAAGAGCAACTAGACAGGTTAGCAACTAAAAAGAACATGGTACGAGCAAAAACTTTTGAAAAAGACATTGCAGATGCCCAGTTGCGTATGGGTGTAGAACCTCAAGTGGTACAGCACGCTGTAGGTTTAAATCAAGCTGCTGGCCGAGTTGTATAACTAGCCTCTAACATCCTCTATCCCTCGGAGTTACGTAGCCTCAATTGTGATATAATCCCCTAAATATGCCAGAAGGAGATAATTCACAAAGACAAGAAGTAGCAAGAAATGCAGAATTCGCCGGAATAATGGCAGAGGCGATAAAAAGACATGTTCAATATCCAGATAAATCAGCAACTGAACATGAATATCTGCTAGGATCTCTCGAAATTCCTGTAACTTTTTACTATCAAGGTGCTTCAAGATGTGCAATAAAAATAGACTGGAATGACGATTGGGATGTAACTTATCACGTTGATCCTGAAGGTGTAATTAAAACAGGCTTTATTGACCCAAGAGAAACAACCGGTGACCCTTGCACATTCTGGGAAAATGATCCAGCGGAAATTGAAGACCACAAGCGTTTTGGGCGTAGATTTCTTCCTGCGCCTGCTGCCAATTCAATAGAGAAAAGTTTAATTAGTCAATTAGCACAACATCCAATGCAAGGACAAAAAATCCTGTTGGATATTGCGGAGCATGCAGCGTGGAAAAATTATGAGATATGCCCCCAATTCCTCTCTGAACCAGAGGGAGCAAATTAGCCTCAGAAAGCAGCTTCTGCTATAATCAGTCCAATGACTTATTCAACTCACAAATTAAAACAAGAAGATCTTAGTAGTTTTGTTGATTTATGGAATCAAGATCCTGAAGCTTTAGCAACAAGTAAACGTGTGATGACATTAGATTTAGCACAAGATGGGTTTAAAGAGAATTATTTTGATTACTATTTTGGTCTGTACGAAAATAATAAACTAATTGGCTTTATTCTTATAAAGAATATCGATGATAATATTTGGTTAAAACATATGTTAATTGATAATGGCGAAAGAGGGAAAGGGCTTGGAAAAATGTTTTTATCGGAAGTTCTCAAAATTGTTAACAATAGAATATTAACGGAAGTTGTTGAGGACAATGATAGGGCAAAAAAGTTTTATATAGATAATGGTTTTAGGGAAATTCGTTTTGATCAAGAAAGTAGGGATTATATTTTGGAATATATCCCATCACTGATATAATCAACTTATGAATAAAAAAGTATTAGAAATGTTTGCCAAAAGCACATTTAGCGTCTCTGAACAGAAATACATTTACGCAAAAGTTAAAAGTGTACCTACGTTATCTATTCATTTTTTTGTTTCTCAAGACAAGGATGAAATAACTGTAGTAACTGAAGAGAATAACATTTCCTCCTTAGATTTAATCGAAAAGAATGATAATCTCTGGAGATTAGTATCTCTTAATTTAGAAACGTCTTTTATGGCAGGGACATTAGCGATAATTAATTCTGCTTGTGCAGAAAAAGGATTGAATAACTTAATTATTTCAACTTATTCGAAGGACTACTTAATCATAAAAGATTTACAAGCAAATCAAATAAGAGAAGTTTTGACCACTCTTGGATTTAATGAAAAATCCCTAAAATAGATTCTAATGTCCTCTATTCATCGGAGCTGCATAGTCTCAAAATATTTCTGATATAATCTACCTATGGAAATTGTTGATGTTGTTGATAAAGATTTAAACATCCTATGCCAAATTTCAAAACAAGAAGCCCACGAAAAAGGATTACTGCATAAATGTGTTATTGCTGAGGTTACCAACTCCAAAGGCGAAATGATGCTTATTAAACCATATAGTCATAAGCAAGATGCCGGACAATATGTTTCGCCTGTTGGGGGACATGTATCTGCAGGAGAATCAGACGAAGATGCCTTGAAAAGAGAAGTTATGGAAGAAATTGGAATGAAAGATTTTACATACAAGCTCAAGGGAAAAGGAATTTTTAACAGATTCGTTCTTAATCGTCATGAGAATCACTATTTCCTTCTGTATGAAATATTTACAGACGAAGCTCCTCAGCTAGGAGACGAAGCTGAAACATATAAGTGGTTTACTAAAGAAGAGCTAAAAAAAGAATTAAAGGAAAATACTAAGGATTTTGGTGACGCATATATCTTTATTCTTAACAATTTTTACCCTGAATTATTAAAATAGCAAGTTCTAATGTCCTCTATTCTTCGGAGCTCAATATTTTATCCTCAAAAACCTTGTGATATAATCGAATTTATGAATGAGAGATTTACTCCTCAAGAGCTTTATGATTTTATAGATAGAGCAGGCAAGGCAACCTATGCAGGAGGTGGAAAATATGAAGAGCATCCAGAGCGACCTGGATTTTTTGAATTAGTCTACGATAAAGAATTGCCTTGGTATTACAGGGATAGCTATGCAGGACATTCTAGGTCTGGAGGACAAGAGGTTGTTAGATTGAATGATGAATTAATTTGGTGGTCAGGATATGGTGGAGGCATGGTTGAAGGAAGAGAAGACATGTCCAATCAAACTTTTGATTTTCTTAAGAAGGCTCTATCCCAAGACGATGAAGGATTTAAATCTCTAAGAGGTCCTCATGAATTTGCGGATGGAGATTGGAAATATGCCTATACCCAAGATGGAGATATAACAGATTTTTATGGATATGAAGAGATTTCCTACAAAGGAGAAAAAGTGTTCTGGCACAGAGCGGTTGGCGGAATATTAAAGAAATAACGCCCATCCCACGAAAATAGCCTCAAAAACTAACTGCATAAAAATTATTTTGAATTATACCATTGATGAAATTCTGTACATTTACCGTTTTCATCTAGGATCACTTTATAAATTCCATCTAATTCTGCCTTTTCCCCTGAAGATAATCTCGTAAAAGTTGCGTGCCAATGAGCAATACCAATGTTATTCTCTAAACTTAATATTTCGTAAGTTACTTTTATATCATCCTGATCTAAAACAGTTTGCCACTCTTGTAATAATTTCTCTTTAGTAGTTATCAGGTCATCAAAAGGAGTTTCATACCATAAAAACTTTTCAGCAACCAAATCCAAAACTCCATTAGGATTTTTTGGCTCCCAAACATTTATAAGTTTTTTCAACCAATCTTCAAATTGTTCTTTTGTCATTAAAAATATTATATCAAATTACCCAGCCTTGGCGGCACAGATATTCAAATCTTCGCTAAGTAGTTATTTTTGCAGTTTACAAGAATTTTCTTCTACTTATATTTAAGTAAACATAGATGTAAGGAGCTTGATGTTAATTAAAATAATGGCGTTTATAGATTGTCTAAACTATTAACCCAGTAAGGGGAAATCGAAAGAACTATTATTAAGTCACATTGCAACGTTAGTGTTTGATCCTACTTTATACACAAGAACTCTAGTGAAATTTTGTCCTGATGTGGGTCTTCTTTTTATGGGTTCGGGATTTCTTGGATCCGTCGTTTTCATGTAGTCTAGCGCACTTGCTTCTTTCCCTTCCGGCCAATCTCTGGCTTCGACAATCCCATATTTATCATTTTCTGCCCTATACCCAGTATAACTTCTAACTATATTCGTACCATCGCCCCATCTACCACCAACAGCCGGCATTAATTCTGCTTTTGTCTTATCAATCCCAAGCACATCATATGTTGACTGTATCGCTTCTTCCCTACCAACATAGTCATCCGGTATATCAACGAATACGCCATAAGCTCCGTGTTTCTGGGTGTTTACTTCTGCTACCGCATCTAATAATGCGTCTTTAGCGTCTCTTGATTCTGGGTGTCTAGCAGCGCTAAGAGCTCTTCGTCTCTCTATCAATGTGCGCTCCGCTACAAGTAATTCTCTTGCGGCTTCAGTAACAGCAGGTATTCTTCCTAAAATCTCTTCAGCTTTAGCATCTTGTCCTAGTCTTTTTAATTCACTTGCCGCTCTATGATAGCTACTCTTAACCTCAGACGCTAGTTGCTGCTCTTCGGGATCTAGTTCCTCTGAATGAGCTTCTTGTAGTTCCGCATTCTCTGCTACTTCAGCAGATGGAACGGGCGAATATGCTCCTGCTGTTTCGGGATGTTGTTGCGGTTCAGCTGAAACGGGAGCTGCTTGTGCTTCCGCGGCTACTTGAGATGTTGCTCCGGCTGGCGGTTCTCCTCCGAATGGATTAGTCATAAGCTTATTATGAATGAAATTTTTAGATATTGTCAATAGCTATATCTAAAATAATAAAGGAGCATTAATCCATTTGTAAAATCCATTGCCAATCAATAACCGCAGGCGTATAATTTTGCTAAAGAATAAATTAAATCATATTTATGAGTAAAAATTATTTTTCATTTATAGATGAAAGCGGTAATTCCTCCCAAGAAAGATATTTTGGATTGGGACTTTTGGTGATAGATGATGAAATTGGTGACTTCTATGATTCAATGAAATCTTTCTATGACAAAGCAAAAGATGTTGCTCGTGCTCAGAAAACAGCAAGAATTGCAGACCTGACAAAAAAAGAAGAATACGAGCAGATTGCGGAAATAGCAAAAAGCACAAGAAGCTTTGAATTAAAATTTAAATATATTAATTCAACAAATAATACTATTTACAGTTCCTTGTTGGATAATTATTTTAAGTTTCCGAATGTAAGATTTTGCGCTCTTGTTATTGATAGACAAAAACAAAATACAAAATCTAGCTGGGCACCTGTTATTAACCCGTGGGAAACTTATATCTTGCAAGCATCCATGTTAATCGCAAACAATATTAAAAATATTTCTCCATGCAATCTGTGCATCTTGGCAGATGATTTAACTAGACCTTCTGATATTAAGAAGTCGTTTGAGCGTTCACTGGCGGATGCAATTAAATATAGATTAACAAAAAATAAAATGCCAGATACTGTATTTGGAGTAAGTAGACTTGAATCGCATTCGTCTTTGTTATTACAAGTCGTTGATATTTTACTTGGTGCAGTAATGTATGATTTCAAAAAATCAGCGGGGTTAATTTCAGATAAACTTTCTGAGAAACAAGAGATAGTTGTTGATAACTTAAAACAAAAATTGGGGACTACTAGTTTAGCTCAAAATAAAACTTATCATAAGCCAAGCTATTTTTCTGTGTGGGAATTAAGTAAATAAAAATGCGGGTCATGGACAAGAAACCCACACCCGCATTAGTGATTATATCGTAACCGATTCTAAAATACAAAGTCAAGTGAATAAAGTATTTTGACATAGAAAGTTGTAGTTGAAAATCCTCGTGAAACTATCTCAAATTTACTCTTCGTGTTATAATACACTCGATATGGATAGTCCTGAAAACAAGAAAACGCTTGGAGATAAATTCAGAATTGCCAGAGAGGAACAAAACCTTACGCAGTTACAGGTGGCAAAAAAAGCCGGCATTAGCGTTAATTACTACGCAAGAGTTGAAAGAGGCGATCCAGATGCAAGGTGGAGCGTTATAAATAGTATTGCTAAGGCATTAGGAATAAACGTAAAACTTCCTATTTAAAATAACTGTTAAAGTTCTTTCCCTTTAGTTAATTTTTCTAGTATAATATGCTTCGGAGTAACCAGTGTCTTTTGATAAAAATATATCGTTTTCAGCTTCCTTTTGCCCTTGATACGAAAGCACAATTTTCTGTATCCAAGGCAGGAAGTGTTCAAAAGAAAATGCACTGGCGGTACTCAGTGAGATAACGCTCAAAAAAAGCTATTTTTAGCCTCGGGATTGTGTTCAATTTCGAAGTTTTCAGAAAAATTTTTTTGAAGCTAATTTTCCGCAGACGCGATTGAGAGTTGAACACTTTCAGGGCTGTTAAAATCCAACGCCTCTGAGCATGTCGGTATAGAACCATTCTATCGTTATAGCGGTATCTCGTCCCTGATACTAAATTAGTTAGGCTAATGAGGAATATTTCTTTTATTTGAATTATTCATAGACTGTTGCTCTATGTCCCGCAGTAAGAATGTCTACTACTTTATCTTTTTTATTAACCTTATAAATTATTCTATACACACCTACTCGAAAAGAAAATTTGCCTGTAAGTTCCATGGTTAAGGGCTTACCTAAAAAAGGTTCTTCTTTTATTTCCGCGAATGCCAAAATGATTGCTTTTTGATGAGGATGTGATATTTTTTTAATTTCGCTTTCTGCTCTTGAAGAAATTCGTAATTTATACATGAAGATTTAACTCTTTTTTGAGTTGTTCAAATGTTACAAACCGATCATTTTTTATATCATCTTCTCCTTCTCTAATTGCATACAATAATCCTGAATCAGCCATAATTTCATTCGTTTCTTTCCAAGACTGGTATTCGGCAGCAGAAATAAGAACTGCTGCAGGTAATCCGTTTACAGTAATAATATATTCTTCTAGTTTCTTATTTGCATTTTCAACCAGAGTAGTTAAATCTTCTCTTGCTTTTGTGATAGGTAATGT
>PMJC01000295.1 GCA_003157235.1 Methanosarcina sp. | reverse complement strand
TCTAAACTCCCAAAGCAAGGAGAAAACTGTGCAAATCCCAAAAAACTATTATTATGCTTACTACAAAAAAATAACATGAAAGAAATCTAACCCTAATTCAATTTGCAGAATAGTTTCTCCAAGGAGTCCGAAATACGAAGCAAAGGCGTAGATTTGAAACTGACTCCTGCGATAATAAATATTCAACGGTCAAGCATTCATGACCCCTACAAGTGGAAATATGAGGAAGGATACATATATAATTATGATTTTTTCCCCCATTAATGGGGGCCCTATCGTCAATGCTAGGTAGATGGAATGAACCCATATATATATAATTCATTAAGGAACTCTGAAAGCAAGATGATTCAAAGAGCGAGAAAAATGCAAGTTTAACTAAATAACTAAAAAAAGGAAGACCATAAATAAAGGGAATCAATCACTATAGGCTATCTATCTTCATCCTTTGCCTCCTTATCCCTACTTTTCTTTATCTTCATATTTCAATTTATGAACTCACACAGGTTTTCCTGTTTTGGATAATAGGCACGCTATATTTGTCTCCGGATTTAGATGCCAGATACTCCCAATCTAAATTAAGAATTGGACCTTTTAGATATTTATTCATTTTCACAAAACATAGAGGTTTTATGCACAATCCGATTTTCTGGATATTTATTTGTGCGATATTGGGATACTTTGGATATTTGGGTGCAGGACTTGGAATTTTAGGATCAGGAATGGTTCATATTATATCTGACTATGTGTTTTAATTGGAACAGTAAATTGCCACTTTACTTATATTTTTCCCGTCAGGAAGAAGAATCAAGCCATTAAGGTCATAAATGTCTTGAATTCATCATCTATAATCAGATTCGTCCAAACGTCCCCCAGTAACTTCATAAAATTGATTTTGGCGATACATTGCTATTTTTTCAATTTGGTGATAAAATTTCATGTTAATGAACCCATTTTACTTCTGTTTGATTGTTAGTCCACAATAGACATAGTCCTCATAACATATAATTATGGTTATATTTTTAAGATGACTCAAAATCTGAAATGTGAGTTAACTGAAAACTTTAATCTTATTCACATGTCTCGGACTTTTAAAATTGTAAGGCTCTTTCTCAATTAAAAATAGATATCAGAAGAATTTAATTGATTTTACCTATGTGTTTTTTACTATTTTTCCTTTGACTAGTAAGTAATCTGTCAAATACTCTATTAAACTCTGGAAAGTTCGAGTTTTGAAACATATAGACAGAAAAAATAGAAATTTTTAAAACGATTAGTACTTATGCATTTGAGATATAAAATTAAGGCTAAAGGGACCAAATGAAATCGTTTATAATGATTAAGCTACTGCTTTTTACTTGATTTTAAAAAATATATTTGATGATTGAAGAAAAGTGCACAACTCTAAAATAAAAAAATCTGAAAAAATCTCCAATTGGCATATAATATTTTGATGATATAACTATGTAAGCTGCCAAAGGATCGCAAAACATTTGTATAAGGAAAAGCGATTGCCAGTAATGGGAGTAAACTGATAACCGCAAGGTATCCACCGGAAAAAATTACTGAAGCAGTATCGTCCTTGGGCAAAAACATAAAATAGATAATCGAATTCGAAGCATAAGAACCTGGAAGCATCAGAAATCCTGAGGAAACCTCAAAATAAACTGAAAGCCAGTGGAAAAAAGCATGACAAGACACATAGTCCTAGGCAACCAGTCCTTCCTCATAAATATAGACAGATTGTTCCAGGTAAGGGATATATATTACCCCCACGTAGGCCAGGAAAATCACCTTATGGGGCATGCCCAACGAATAGGAATCTTTACTGACGGCAAGCTTTCCTGGGTCAATGAGGAAAACTGGGAAAAGAAGCTTGCTTATAAAAACGATACCCTCGTCACCGAAAACCGAGCCGTAAACAGGGAGAAGAGTATCGAACTCCTTCTGGAGGAGAACGTCTACTGCGAAGCCAATATCTTTATCCGGAAAATAACTGTGAAAAACCTGCCGGAAAGGTCAAGGGAAGTCCGACTTTTCTTTAATAACGATTTTCACCTGTACGGAGATGGAATAGGGGACACCGCAGTGTACCAGATGGACCACAATGTCATAGTGCATTACAAAAGGTCCAGATATTTCCTGGTTGGTGTCCTCAAATCGAACATAACAGAGGATATCGTCACAGATATCGACGACTACGCCATAGGCCAGGCTGAAAATCGGGGCTTCAGAGGTACCTATGTGGACGCCGAAGATGGAGTTCTGTCAAAAAACCCCATCGCTCAGGGTTCAGTGGACTCAACGGTGGGAGTAAGCCTGCAGATTCCAGGAAATTCCTCAAAGGTTGTGTACTATTACATGACCGCCGGAAAAGACTTCCAGGAAGTCTATTCCCTCAATAACCTGATCATGGACGAAGGCCCAGAAAGTCTTCTGGAGCGTACTGAAAAGTGCCAGAGATCCTGGGTAAACCAGGTAAGCACTGATCTTTCGGGCCTTGAGCCCAGGCTTATAGCTCTCTATAAGCGCTCCCTCCTGATAATAAAGACCCAGACAGATGCAGGTGGAGCCATAATAGCTGCAAATGACTCTGATACCCTGCAGTTTAACCGGGACACCTACAGTTATATGTGGCCCAGAGATGGAGCTCTTGTTTCGATTGCCATGATAAAGGCAGGCTTTCCAGAGTTCACAAAACCCTTTTTCAGGTTATGTAAAGATGTGATTTGGTGGGCTGGATGCCTGTTGCACAAGTATAACCCCGACGGGACGCTGGGAAGCAGCTGGCACCCCTGGATAGATTACGGACAGCCATCCCTCCCGATTCAGGAAGATGAAACGGCTCTCGTCATCCATGCCCTGTGGAAATATTACGAGGCTACAGGAGACCTTGAGTTTGTAAAAGAACTTTATGAGCCCCTGGTAAAGAAAGCCATTTTTTTCTTAGACGGCTACAATTACCCTAACGACATCCCGGTAGAGAGCTACGACCTATGGGAAGAACGGAGAGGCATCTTTACTTTCACGGTCTCTGCGGTTTACAGAGGGTTTCTCTCAGGAGAAGAACTCGGCCGCCT
>PMJC01000452.1 GCA_003157235.1 Methanosarcina sp. | reverse complement strand
ACGAACATGAAATTCTTCAAATAATAGGCACAAACAGCGGAAAATATATTCCACTTTACTTTTTTGACTATTAATTTCATCATTACCTTGGGCAGGAAGATTGTTCAAATTCTGTTTTTCACAACCGCCTGAAAACTAAGAAGTTAATTGCCATGAAGCCTCAAATGTGACTTTGATCACGGATATTAAATTGATCTTTTAGGCAATTCCCTAATAAATAGATTAAGTGACTGAAATTGTCAAAAATAGTAAACAAATTTTGTGGTTCAGACATTCATAAACATTTTTTCATTGCTATCTCGTCATGTATATCAGATGAAAAATAATAACAATGTTTCGATGAGGTGATATTGAAATTTTAGCTTTTAAAGGTTGGATGATATCAGAAAAATGTTATGCTGTTGCATGTGAATCAATAAATGATTTTTGAGTTTTTATTTATTGCCCCTTCCATATAAAATCTACGTTTTATAATTGGAAATGAATTAGACCTGAAAACATTTTATTCATAAAAAGAAAAATAAAATAGATTCAGAATTCATTTCACAACTTGCACTTAATATATAATTCAGTTATCAAGAGTTTTCCCAAAATATCATATAAAATTTCGTTCATAAACTTGGCTTCGCAAAAAATAGTACAAAAAAATAACATGTATAAAAACTGAAGCTCATACTATTCTTTCCTCTGAAGTGTTTAATCTAAATGATGTGCTTACAGATATTTTTGGAAAAAACGATATCCTAATTCGGTAAGGAATTTATTTAGGGCAGACAGTCGATTAAGATGATAAAAACCTTCAACCAGATGTTCGTAAAAGAAATGTTTAGATAAAAGAGATTTTGAGGGCATAGAAAAATCTCAAAACGCGGTAGTAGATTTTAAAAGTGTCTATTGCGTCAAAATAGATCTAGAATAACTGATAATTGGTAGGCTAAATGGTTAAGATCATTTTATACAGTTATGAATGATTGAAGTTACTGGCCATTGAGATTTATTTAATGTAGACAGTTCTCCAAGATGTTAAAAAGTCTCATATTCAAACTCCTGACTTAAAAAGAGGCTTATTAATTATTCAACTACCCAAAATCAGTCTAGTAATATTTCATTTAGTTTAAAAAATGTGTAATTGTCAACCCATTCAAAAATATAAAACAAAATTAATAATCAACAATTAACGAGACTGAGTTTGAAAACACTTGGCCATAATCAGTTAAATAAGATGGATAATAATGCTTTTTCTCAAGCTAAATAGTCAAGAAGTATATTTTATTTTATTTTAATTATCACAAAAATTTAATAAATCAAGTAAGCATACTTAATGTAGATACTTTATTATTTTCTGGGCGTTCGATTGACTAGAGTCATTTAATTTTGGAAAGAATTATCATTTTTGACTATCTCAGAAGATACTAAAAGTCTCTAAATTAAGACAAATTCGCAATCCAATTTAATCCGTTTAATGTGGATATTGTATTGGTATAGAGGAGGGACAGAAGAGAGAGACTAATAAAACTAAGAATCGGCTAGTTGGTGCTCCAAGATTCATATATTACAAATTAGGCATCAAAAAAGTATAATTTGCTAGCTATGAAAGGAGCAGTGGGTCCTTATTTAAGTCCCAGTGAAAAAGGGAATTGTCAAAAGCAATTTAAATAAGACCTGAAAAATGTGAATCCTTTGAAGATTAACTGGATTCTTGAACATTAGATTGAAATCTAAAATAAAAGAATTTTTTTCAAAGCTGATTGAGGAGTTGAGTCTATGACAGAAAAAAAGAAGGAAGAACCAGAGAAAGAAGAAAAAACTAAAGTAGAGCCCATACACCCCTCTGAAAAAGAAAGGGGCGGTAAAAAGAAGGGGTTTCTAGACACTTGTAAGTAAATAAGCTCCTATTTAGTAGTGGGGATGAGTATGTAATCAACTCAGAAAAAATGAGCTCGTCCTTGTTTGGAAAATATACAGAGACTCATATGTGTATAGTATTCAGCAACTCACCTCACAATCTGAATGTCAAGCCGAATATTTATGATTTAAAATACAGAGGATTTCGAAAAACCCCTAAATTTCATCATATGCTTACAAATAGTATATGTATGACTCATGAAAATCGGAGGTTTCTCCAAATTCTCTACAGTAAATTAATGAATCAATTTTTTTTGAAAATAAATTTTTTGTAACTCTGGAAGAAATCTTTTCTTTTTCCCTAAGTTATATAAGAGAAAACAGTTAGCACATCATCTATCCCAAAAACAGAGCTTAAGAGTATTTCTTTACTCTGCTCAGGTAAATCTACTACTTTTAAGGTTTCAGCTAAGTAATTGCATAAGGGTTGGTTATTGAGTTCGGAAAGAAGTTTAGCCTTCTCTAACGTCACTCTTCAAAACATTCCCTATATAAATACGGATTTTTATAAAAAATAGTTGGCCTATAGCATTAAATTTCGGTGTATTAGAAGGATAGGAGTATGAGTTTGTCTGAAGCAAGTATCAATGCCCTGTTCCTAACATTATGTGAATATCTATGAACAATCCCACTTCCTGTAGATGTCACAAGAATTCCACTTATTTTCTCAATATGACAGTAGATTAAAAATTGATTTAACTTTGCAAATATTCCACTTCGGAACAACAATGTAATTGGCTGTTTTTACTAAGATTCAATGAGTCAATTTCAGTGAGCTGATTTTAATTAACTATCTCTATTGATCATGTTTTATTTTTCCATCAGTTGAAACTCAGAAGTACCTATTGCATCAAAATAGATCCCAACCAACTTGTTTTAGGTAGGCTAAATAGTATGATATTTGCTTGGCAAAGTTGTTTATTTGATCCACTTTTTTATTTGTTGCAAAAAAGATGTATTTTTGTACTGATCCAACATTGCCACAATATT
>PMJC01000158.1 GCA_003157235.1 Methanosarcina sp. | reverse complement strand
CTGGCCGTTACGGGCAGGGGAGGCTTATAAACATCATGGAAGAACTGGGACTTGGGACAAAGGCAACAAGACATGAAATAATCAGCAAACTTTATTCAAGGGCATATATCCATGGAAATCCCGTGCAGCCCACAAATACCTCTTTTGCAGTATTGGATACCCTTGAAAAATACTCCCCTACAATCACAAAACCAGATATGACGAAGTTACTCGAAGAAAATATGGATAAGATTGCAGAGGGCAAGATCAAAGAAATTACTGTAATTGAAGAATCTCGGGAAATGCTGAAGCAGGTGTTTTCTGAACTTGATAAAAACCGGGATAAGATCGTAGAATTCCTTCAAGCAGGCTTAAGGGAAGACAAGATTATAGGTAATTGCTCCTTATGCGGAAGCGAACTCATGATCCGCCGTTCAAAGAGGGGAAGCCGTTTCATAGGCTGTAGCAACTATCCAAACTGTACATTCTCTCTACCCCTACCAAAGAGCGGGCAGATTATTGTTACAGATAGGTTCTGCGAGATACACAGGATGCACCATATCCGCGTAATTAACGCAGGAAAGCGTGCTTGGGACCTGGGCTGTCCACAGTGTAATTTCATTGAATGGAAAAATACACAGCAGGAAGAACAGGCTATGCAGCCTAAAAAAGACAGGCCGAAGTCAATTAAGGACATTGAAGGCGTGGGTAAAGTTACTGCAGAGAAACTCGAGGAAGCAGGAATAAAAAGCGTCGAAGCCCTGATAAAGGCTGACGCCTTTGAGCTTGCAAAAATGATAAATATAAGTGTAAAAAAGATCAAGAACTGGCAGGTTTCTTGCAGCAATGCAGTCGAAACAGCTAAAAACTATTGAGAATCGAGGATATTATCCGTGACACTCAAACCTTGACCACTGCTAAGCTTGCTCCAATCTGATGTACATAAATAACCCTGAGGTCTACACTAACTCAATTACTGAGAGTTTTTCAGCTTTCTTTATAGCAATATCCTCAAACTCGTACCTCCCTCTCACTATAGGGTGTATTAACTTTTGGCCCTGAAGATTTCAGCAACTTTCTCGGCTGATTGAAAAAAAATTTTTTTGAGATTTTAATAACCAATAAACATGGAGTTTGCCTCTACAAAGCAAGTCATATCCCCTGAGCTTCTGGAATCGACCTGGAATCAGGATTCTGAGAGAGTTTGCTCTATTTCATAGGTTTCGGCTTGAAGGAAACAAATCCAGTGATTGATGCAGCCGAATTTTGTGAGGCAGACACTCCTGTGCTCGAGAATACTTATTTCAAGGAAAAATCATATTCTGCGAAAAGAAAACGAAAAAGATTTATCAAATCCTTCCCAACCCACACAAAAAAGTGAAAATTCTGAACAATCTTCAGAATCATTGTTTCGAAAAAGATTTGAATCCAAATTACATATTTTTTATATTAAACATTTTGAGGTGATATAAAGTGAACTGCAGTGAACTAAAAAAAGATCAGCGACTTTCTTGTGAAGGATGTGGATTCGAACTTAAGGTGGTAAATGCATGCGGAGATGATAGCTGCTCTACAAAAGCATGCTGTAACGGCGACATAAAATGTTGTGGAGAGCCGATGAAATTAAAATGATACTCAAAATAAAATAACATACATTCCGCAGATGTACCCAAAAGTAGATTTGTTTGCCTATTTTCCCACTATTAATTCATTGAAAATTAGATTAATTTTTAATTTAATATCCTATTGAGAAAATAAATGGCATTTTTGTGTACATCTGAGGAAAGTGGGATTGTAGAAATAGAGGCTCTAATTCTGCAGAAAGCTACCGCTTCTTGTGTGTTTCAGAAAGGTCCTTATATTTTATGATGTAATTTCATCATTATGATTATCCTTTTCAGCCTGATTATTTTCAAATGGAACTTTCAGATCTGTGAGGAACCCAGGATCTTTTTTTGTATTGTATAAACATCTATCAAGTATATTCCTTACTTTTTTTGGATTTACACCGTGCTTTTTTTGAAGGGTGGTTTCGAAAGGCGAATTTTCTTTAATTCTTTTCATTACTACGGAATCAAACCTCTTTTCAAAAGCTTTAATTTGCTTAAAGGTGCACCTTTCCATCTTCTGTTAAAAACTCATTCAGATATTTATCTTATTGCTGTTTCTAATTCTCTTCAATCCCATCAAGTTCTCTTTGAAGATGAACATTGCAAATAGCTTGAGCACATTCATAATTGCTCTAGGATTTTTAATCCATCATGAACTGCTATTCCTTTAAACTTTGGAAAAATTCCAATAGCTTCCATTGCTTTAAATTCTCTTCTTGGATGGAAAAAAATAACATTTAATTTGTAATTGTAAGCACATAAATCCAGAATCCTTGTTTCTTGATTATCATCCCTATTTCATCACAATAGAAGACATGAGAAGTTGTTAACATCTCACTAATCATATTTTCAAATTTCTCTAAATTTCTGAAACATCTTCTTTCTGCTCTATTATGATAGAAGAATATATTTTTATCCACACAACATAATTAAAAAACTCAGAAATTCTCTCATGAGGGATAAACTAGTAATTTTGACAGTAAATTGCTGAAACCAGAATAATTAGGACCATCTGGAGATCTCACTGATTCAGGAAAAACAATTTTAGTTGAGATTCTATGGTAAAGAAAGGTCTTCATTGACTTAGATTTTATGTAACAATAAAATTTATAGGTGAAATATCAAAACATTGTCTTTTCCCATAGAATCCAGCTTCAAAATTTTCAAAAGAGTAACAGAATTCTTCAGAGTAGTTCAAAGAGTGTCACTATTAAAGCAAGCCAAGCCAATAAAAATAATTAATCATTTCACGAATCGTTCCTGGATGATCTTCTTGACATCCATACCTCTTGCCCCTCGTTTTGCAGCGACTCTTGTGATTGGGTTTCTCTTTGATAAAAAAATTAGTAGACAGAGGTTTGTTACTGTTACGACTGTTTTGCTTTAAACAAGATCAATATAAGAGTAACCTTTCAGTGAGTTCTTTAATTTGCGATTTAAAACTCTCAATATAAGCAATGAATTCAGGTTTTGAAGCAAACAGAGTAAGAATCTCGTTATGTTTCACCATAGATAAAAATAATTCATTTTACATTCCATTTTTTTCTCATTTCTAGGAAAAATTGTGTAGCTACTCGTAATGTCTCCTTAATAGTTACGAGAAATTGTGAATGAATAAGAATAACCATTCAAACTACAGCAAATAGAACTATCTAATCAGGGAATATGCGTAAATACTCCTAAACCCAATACTTTTCGAATTTGTACGGTGAGAACATTGGATTCCTTAACAAAGGGTGTTTTCAGAATTAGGATTCCCAATGTAATCTATGGATGTTAAAATAAATTTACTTAAGAAACAAGCGTAAAACTTAATTAAAATTATTATTTTTGTACCGGATAAAGAATTAAATACAATTCGAACATGTAATGGTTACAGCCGAGTCAAATATTAAGCTTCAAATAACAAAATATATGTATAATGATAAATCAGAAATGAAAGGGTGAAATTATGTCGTATATCGGTCTACAGCAGGATTCTGGAGAATATAAAATCCAAAAGATACATGCTCGGGAGATCCTGGATTCAAGGGGAAATCCCACTATTGAAGTTGATGTATTCACACCNNCTGCGGGATGCAGACCCCAATAGGTACGAAGGAAAAGGAGTTCTAACCGCAGTCAAGAATGTGAACACTATCATCCAGAAAGAATTGCTTGGGCTCGATGTGCGAAATCAGCGAGAAATCGATGAGTTGATGATCGAACTGGACGAAACCGATAACAAATCAAGTATGGGAGCAAATTCAATTCTTGGTGTATCTATGGCTGTCGCAAAAGCAGCTGCAGACTCTCTCGACATACCTCTTTACCGTTATTTAGGGGGTTCGAATGCTTTTACTCTGCCAATACCCATAATGAACGTCCTCAATGGAGGCAAACACGCGGGCAACGAGCTTGCAATCCAAGAATTTATGATTCAACCCAAAGGTGCAGAAACCTTCTACGAAGCTCTTCAGATAGGGGCAGAGATTTACCACGTTCTTGGGAAGTCATTGGGTAAAAAATACGGCAGTTCTTCTACAAACGTAGGTTATGAGGGTGGGTATGCTCCTAAAATGAGTGAATCTACGGAAGCCCTAGATTCTCTTGTGCAGGCTATTGAGGAAGCAGGCTATACTGAATCTGAAGTCACAATAGGGATTGATGCAGCAGCATCCGAATTCTATGAAGGTGGATTTTATACCATCGACGGAAAGAAACTTACTGCTCAAGAATTGCTAGATTACTACGTTGAACTTGTAAACTCTTATCCAATCCTTTCTATCGAAGATCCGTTTTTTGAGGAAGCCTTCGAGGACTTTGGAGCCCTGACCACTGAGCTGTGGGATACGATCATTGTTGGTGACGATNNTGTTACGAACATCGAGAGACTCTCCAAAGGTGTGGACATGGGAGCAGCAAATGCACTTCTTTTGAAAATTAACCAGATCGGAACACTTTCGGAGTCTTTTGATGCTGCAACCATGGCCTCCAGAAACGGCTATACAGTAATCGTGAGCCATCGTTCCGCTGAAACCGAAGACACAACCATTTCGGATCTTGCAGTTGCCATTGGGGCAGAAATGATAAAAACCGGGGCTCCTGCTCGTGGTGAAAGAACTGCAAAATATAATCAGCTACTTAGGATAGAGGAAGACTTAGGTGAGGTTGCACATTATGTGCAGCTCTAACATTTTTTAATTTTATTCCTTTTCCTCCGTCGGTCTTCCGTCATTAAGTGGTTGATTTTTTCATAATTAAGTTTCCAGTGTAATGAAAGTTTGTGTCTTCACATACTGAAGCATATCGGTTCAGCTAACCTCACTAAAAGTTTGAAACATAAAAGTCCGGAAAATGATATAGCGCATTAAGAAATAACATCAACTAAATACAGCACTTTACCAACTGGCTCAGATACCCCATAAAATTTCACTTATTTTTCATGATTTTTACAGAAGAGTAAGGTTGAATATTATTATTTTTATGTCACAATATTTGTCTTAAGTTATAGAGAAATAAAAACTCTAGGTGAAATTACCCTGAAACACATCTAGTTATCTTTTTTTGTATGTAAGATGGAAAAATCGATATGCTACGCTAGATTTATCGGATTGCATCAAAATAGGAAAGAATATAAAGGAAAGTACAGAACATCAGAATATAAAAAATTTAAAACAAATGAACAGATTTAGTGAAGATCTGAAAAGAGATATTATAAAAAAAACCTTCTATTAAATATGATCAAACATTTCTATTAAATATGGTAAGGGAATCAGGCGATCAAAAGTAATCTTATATATTTTAGTGGTATTTTCACGGAGAACGTTCTATTTTATTATAGAAAGGGCATGAAGTTTACTATTTATATTTGGGTGTCCCAGAAAGGAGAAGGGAATATTCCAAAGTTCTCTGATTCCTTCAAAGTAACAAATGAAAATAGTTTTATGCTTGGATTAATTAAACAAGAAAATCACTTTAAACATCGACCCACAAAGGAAAGCAATCCGAGAAATCCTTAGGTTTTATACTTTCCCAATGGAGGGAAGCCATGAATATGTTAAAACGATTTAAGGTAAGCTTTTCAAAAATGTTCAATAAACTGTTCAAGAGAAAAGGAGCATGCATAGGAATTTATGGTCCCCCTAATGCCGGTAAGACAACTCTTAGCAATCGGATCCTTAAAGACTGGGTCGGGACAGAAGAAACTATGGGCTCTGTTTCTCATATCGCCCATGAAACCAGGCATGCAAAGAGAAAGAATGAAATCACTATCGAAGCTAATGGGTACACTATCAGTCTTGATATAGTGGACACACCTGGGATTGCCACGAAAATAGATTTTCACGATTTCATGGAACAAGGAATGAGTGACTCTGAATCAAAGAAAAGATCTAAAGAAGCGACAGAAGGTGTAATTGAAGCTGTCAAATGGCTCGATGACCTAGACGGCGTCATACTGGTTATGGATTCCACTGCGAATCCCTATACACAGGTCAACGTAACAGTAATAGGAAACATGGAAGCCAGGAACCTTCCACTTTTGATCGTAGCAAACAAAGTAGACCTTCCTGATGCTGACCCTGCAATCATTAAGGAAGCTTTCCCCCAACATCCCATGGTACCAGTTTCGGCACTTGAAGGAGTCGGGATGGATTCGTTTTACGAAGCTCTGGCGAAGCAGTTCGGGTGATCAATATGAAAGGAATTCAACTTGATCTGATATCTGAAGCCAGAATCTCGCAGATGGCTTCGATGGAAAAAGTCCGATACATAATTGATGAGGTGCGGAAAGGCAAAATCTTGGTGCTTGAAAAAGGCCTGAACCCTATGGAGGAAGCAAAGCTAATAGAGATGACAATGTCAGCAATCCAACCGGACGTATTTTCAGGCATTGAAATGCAAAGTTACCCCGCGTATTCAGACAATTCGCTGCTAGGAAAGTTTTTTAAAAAACAGAGCAGTCGGAGACTCACAGTAATAGGTCCTGCAAACCAGCTAAAAACTCTTCAAAAGGATAGTAACCTTATCAGTGCACTTGTCTCTATAAGTAAGTGAACGAAGTGGAAGCGATGCGTACCCAAAAGACCCAAGACATGGAAGCAAAAATATCCTCTTCTCAGTCCCTAAGCTCCTTTGAAATGGGCAGGAATGACGTCAACATAGTTTGTACCTACGGGAAAATCGCTGTATGGTTTGGAAGGAAGGTTCCTGATTACATCATAGCACAGGTACTCATTGAAATTTCGAAAATAGACCAATCTGCAGTTCATGAATTTGAAACAATCTGTAATTTTGATGATATCACTGAATATGAAAGTAAGGGATACATATTGGTGTCGTACGGAAAAACAGCCGGCGGTTATCGCGTGAACTATAGCATTCCTTTTTCCAATAAAAAAGCTCTCTTCCATATGTCTAAATTTGTGCTTGAAGAACTCAAAAAGGGAGACGTACGTCAGGATTTTTACTGGAACGGTAGTGACTGTGATATTCAGAGGCTCTACCAAGAATTAAAAAACAATATAGATAACTGGGAACTTAAATGTATAAATTATAAAACAGAGTCACAAACAAATCGATAAAGAAGACAACTTGTTGGCATGCCATTAGATGAAAAGAACATTCCAGGATTTTGCCTTGGAACAGAAATTCCGTGGATTCACTCAGACCTAGCATCTGTTTGCCTATGTGTCCATTATTTTCATTAATAGTAGATAATTTATAAGTTATTGTTATATTGGAAAAAATATATGGAATTCTTGTGTACAGCTTCCTAAAGTGAACTGAAAGTCCATATTAATTTACATAAAAATGAATCAGGTTATAGAAAAAGAGTTTCAGTGGTGCTATACATCATTGATGCAGACAGGTAGATAAAGCTCTAATCAAATCATTCTTATATGAATCAGGTTTTTAACCCAATGTTCTTTGGAGAACTCATATGAAAAAAATTAAGGTAAATGACTGTGAAGAAGTATTATCATCAATGAGACTGATCATAGAAAATATAGAACAGATAATTGATAAACTGGATAGGGAAGCCATAAAGGCGATGCTCCAAAAAATAATTGAGGGCAATCAAGTTTTTGTAATGGGAGCCGGAAGATCGGGACTTGTTGCCAAAGCATTTGCTATGCGGCTCATGCATCTTGGACTTAGTGTATATGTGGTCGGTGAAACAACAACCCCTGCTGTTTTGCCGCAGGACATTGTGATTGCTATTTCTGGGTCAGGGGAAACCCGTACTATAACTGATCTTGGAAAATTAGCAAAAGATATCGGCTCAACCCTTATAACGATTACATCTAAAAAAGATTCTACACTGGGTAAAATTGCCGATATTGCTGTGATCATTCCAAGCAAAAATAAAAATGACCCTGATGAAGCCGGCTACCTTGAAAGACACATGCGTGGTGACTACAAAAACATGCCTCCTTTGGGAACTTCTTTTGAGATTACTTCACTTGTTTTCTTAGACTCTGTTGTTGGCCAGCTGATTATGCTAACCGGCGCTTCAGAAGCCGAACTTAAATCAAGGCACACGAACATCGAATAGAGTCTGAAAATCTGCAGAAAAAAAGGGGATATTTCAAGAGTAGTGAATTAAGGGATACAGGAGAGTTCAGTTTGAAGGAGATAAAGTTTTCAAAAAATGTAGCAAGAATAGACACTTCTGGAATTAGGAAAATTTTTGAAGCTGCAGGATCGAGCTCCATTAACCTTGGTTTAGGGCAGCCGGATTTTGATACCCCTGAGCATATTAAGGCAGCGGCAATAAAAGCCATAAACGAGGGATTTACTGGTTATACAGTAGGAGCTGGAATTCCGGAACTTAGAGAGGCTCTGAGCTTAAAATTCAAGGACGAAAATGGCTTTTGTGTTTCCCCACAAGAAATAATTGTCACTTCTGGAGCATCTGAAGCTCTTTCCATTGCCCTTGCAGCCCTTCTCAACCCAGGGGATGAAGTACTTATCGCAAATCCAGGATTCGTTTCATATAACGCACTTACTGAGATCCTAAATGGTAAGACAATAGGCATCCCTCTAGAAGAAGATTTTACTATGAAGCCTGACACAGTGCTTGAAAAAATTACACCGAAAACCAGAGTTCTTATCCTCAATTCTCCTTCAAACCCCACAGGTGCAGTCGCAAGCAGGGCAGATATCAAAGCCCTGGCAGAGATTGCAGAGGACCACAATATTACTCTCATCTCAGACGAGGTCTATGAGTACTTTATCTACGAAGGAGAGCATGTAAGCCCTGCCAGCTACTCGGACAATGTAATTACTGTAAACGCTACCTCTAAAAGCTATGCTATGACTGGCTGGAGACTAGGGTATATGGCAGGTAAAGCTGAGTATATCAGCCAGATGCTCAAAGTACACCAGTATATGCAGGCATGCGCCAATTCAATAGCTCAGAAAGCTGCTTATGCTGCAGTGGTTGGACCCAAAGATTCAGTCAATGCAATGAGAGAAGAATTCCGAAAGCGCAGGGATGTTCTTGTGAAGGGAATAAATGAGCTAGGGATGGAGTGTGCTTTTCCCAAAGGAGCTTTCTATGCCTTCCCAAAAATTTCAAATTCTGCAGCAGTTGTCTCTAAATTGATTTCAAACGGTGTTATAGTCGTTCCAGGGATAGCCTTCGGAAGCGAGGGTGACGGCTATATGAGAATTTCTTATTCAGCTTCAACGAAAGCTATTGAAAAAGCTCTAAGTATAATGGGTGAAGTACTCTGATACTAATCAAGGGTCCCTAAAAAGTGATACTTTTTTGGATTTTCTTTCCGACTTTTCCTTTACTTTCATCTACCTACATTTTCTTCACTTTTTCCTCCTTTGTTTTCTTTCCACTTTTATATGTTCATCTTCTTCGTAGAAGAATGTCCAAAATTTCAATAGTTCCAATTTGCTGTAGTTTGAATTATAACTTTTATTCATTCTCAATTTTTACAAAATAGTTCATAAAAAAACTTCATCCAGATATCTTAATTTCATTTTTTTGCAACCGCTTCTAGAAAATTCAATATTGTAAAGTTCTGAAGTAGAAATTATATATTATTTCCACTAAACTATTCTCATTAATCATCATAAATTAATTTCTTTTTTCTTTTTAGCTTACCTTTTTTCTGCTGTTCTGGTTCAAATTATTCTACTCATTTTTGATGTTTTTTTTCACAGTACTTTTTAGTTCTTCTATTTGTTCATTTCCTGATAATACCCCAAGCATCATTTATGGATGAAATTCCAGAGATATACAATCATAAGAGACTAAATTAAGTATTGACTTTGCAAAAAGCAAGATAAAATAATATACATTAATATAAATCTTATTATTTGTGTATATTTAAAGAAAAATTTGAATTGGGATATACAAATGGGCCAAAAAAAACCCGTAAAAATAACATTAAGCTGGATGTTCCGTTGGATATTTGGATTATGCTTTGTAGTAATCGCTTTAGGAATGATTATAGTACATGAATATATTTCAGCAGTATTCATGTTTATAGTAGTTTTTTTATTGTTTCCACTGATTTCGAACTTAATCGACTCCAAATTGAATCTTTCAGTATCGAGTACGATGAGATTTTTGATGGTGATTATCTTTTTAGCAGGATCATTTGCTGTAGAACCCATTATTCATCTTCGGGGATTACTGATACTCATATTTTACAGGATCTCATAGCACAATTCAGGATGACAATGTTTGTTAGTAGGATTGAAAATGGCATGAGATATCTCATATAGGAGATACTAAAGCCACTTTGTGATATGAATATATAGTATCTACTTTGTATCTAAAATAATGGTGATCAAAAGATAACGACAAGTTCAAATAGTTGAAATTTGATTGTGATGGCTTGGAATATGAGGCAAATACATTTGACAGTTCGCTAGGTCATCAGGATATAAAAATTGTTAAAGGTGGAGATATCGAAACAAAAATAGTATATCTAGTAAAAGGACATTCAGCCAGTGCTCAATTGCAATACATGGAACTTGGGGTATGGGTACGAGCTTTACAAATAACCATATGGAAATCAAACTTCATCATGAATTGGAGAGGTAGATACTGTTTAGGATGCAAATATCAACAGTATAAAATTTATTTCTGTAAAATTATTTATTTATTCTGTAAATTAGTATTAACTTTCACAATCTATAAATTTTTTTATACACATACAGCCTTTTCTAAATATGGTATCTATATTATGTGGAAATATAGTGAGCCATACATTTTATAATTATTTTAATAAATTAATATGCAAAAAATGTTTTGGTCTAATTGACTGTAAGATTGCTGTGAGTTAAAAGGTACAATAAGGTAATACAATTATTGTGCAGCTCAGAGATGAATATTTTTTTCTAAACGTAATTTATTGACTTTTCGAACACACCGATTTAACATTAAAATCTCTGCATTATATATCATCAGGAAAAATAGATAAAGCTCTCAAATATTAGGAGTCTCGAAACATTGGATCATATATTTTTTTAAATACTCATTAAATAAATAATCATAAGGTGTAATATTTCATATGCCCTTATCATGGCTCATGGTGCCGTCTCTATTTTTTTCTGAGCTATGTAATTTTTGATTCTCTTTATGTAGGTAAGCTTAGAAAGTGAGCTCATTTAAACAATAGTATTCTATAATTAAAATATTAATCCTCTAATAGAATACGACCCAAAATCAGCACACTAATACAACTAGTAATTTTTAAAAAACTTAGGATAAATATCTTCAAAAGTAATTGCAATCTGAATCCCAGTTCTCTATGCACTTTGTAAAGCTCTCACTTCTTCGCTATAATTGTTACGGTTTCTTTCATATAAGGATATGGCGAGCATTTATAATTATAGACTCCAGGTTCGGTGAACAGGAACTCATAACTTTATACTTTGGATATTGCGCCAGATGTGAAAATAGACCCCTCTACTGTATTGTCAACTGAATCCATACTATTCCATTGTATAGTATAATACGCCAATATTTTGACTGACATGAAGCTAAAAGCAAAGTTCTGAATGACAACATCTACTATCTTACTGCCACCGCTTATTTTTGCATTCGCTGCCATTGCTGTCAAAAACACTACAAAAAAACTGCTCGCAAAATAGTCAGTACCTTTTTAATTCTACGAAATGGCTGTTTCGGTATTCAATTCACTCCTTTTTTATTAAGGATTCCCATAATTGTAGGATTTACACAATTTTATTCCCGTAGTTATTTCAAATTAATTATACCAAAAGTAGTTTCTAAACAAAAAGTAATCTCACATAATATTTTTCACAATCAAAAACCAATTAAATGTTAATACTTATTTTTATTATTCTCAAAGTCTTGGAATTTGACATTAAGTATTCTCTAACGACGCAATCTCAATTAATTTTGAAACTATTTGATATTTTAACTGGGAAATTATATTTTTACTTTCTAAATTGATCTAAAATATGCATAATCTTTCACAAAATTTATTGTGGGAAATCGAGTCCCTATTCGATGTTAAATTCTTTTGAATGGCCACTTTTCAACTGGAGAATTATTTTCAATCCGCACAAAACAGCGAAGAGCTAGATTATTGTCTATGTATCTGTAAACTTAATCATTTAATTACATTATAACTATAATAATCCGAACTAGTCAAATCCCCAGTAAATGCAAAAAAATTATTAAATTTCCTTTGATGTCCATTAAAGGAGCCGGATTTTATCCAAAATTTTCCCCAACCACCCTTATTTTTTGAAAAACCAATAAATTTAGCGACT
>PMJC01000401.1 GCA_003157235.1 Methanosarcina sp. | reverse complement strand
ACAATGGGTGGTGCAACAAAGGAATTGCAAGGCCGTCGCGGCATTATCCTCAATATGACCACTGAAGGAGACCTAGCAATTATCGAGTCCAGAGTGCCTGTAGCTGAGATGTTCGGATTTGCCGGAGAAATCAGGTCCGCAACCGAAGGACGTGCTATGTGGAGCACTGAATTTGGTGGCTTCGATATATTACCATTTAGTATCCAGACCGAAGTGGTAGGCCAAATCAGAGAGAGAAAAGGCCTCAAGAAGGAACTTCCCAAAGTTTCTGACTTCCTTTCAATTTAAGTAAGAGAAATTTTCCATTTATTCTTAATATTTTTAAGATAGTATCTACTTTCCGTTGAATGGAATTCAATTTTGACTGATATGAAAGGGAAATGACTCTCTATCAGTTTGAGGATAAAGCCTATCGGAAAGCTTTAAGACAATGTATGCCTATATTGGGGAAAACAGTCCAGGTTGTTGGATATTACTAAAATATTGACTCAATGAAAAAGGGAAATTAACAATATTGATTTCACAAAAAAATATATAAACTGATGTATCAATAGTGAGATTTGGCCTAATATTAATATAGTAAATATTTGATATACGGTTGAAACTCATCTAAAATTACAGGAGAATTCTAATATGGCAGCAGAAAAACCGCACTTGAATTTAGCAGTGATTGGTCACATTGACCACGGTAAATCAACATTTGTAGGACGTTTAATGTATGATGCAGGAGCTGTAGCTCCACATATCATCGATAAGTTTAGGGAAGAAGCAAAGCAGAAGGGGAAGGAATCCTTCGCCTTTGCATGGGTGATGGACTCTCTTAAGGAAGAGCGGGAAAGAGGCATTACAATTGACATCGCTCACAAGAGATTCGATACTGACAAGTTCTATTTCACAGTAGTAGATTGCCCAGGACATCGCGACTTCGTCAAGAACATGATTACAGGTGCTTCCCAGGCTGATGCTGCTGTCCTCGTTGTCGCTGCTCCGGATGGTGTCATGGCGCAGACAAAGGAGCACATCTTCCTTTCCAGAACCCTAGGTATTAACCAGCTGATTGTCGCAATCAACAAGATGGATGCGGTAGATTACAGTGAAGCAAAATTCAAGGAAGTCGTGGAACAGGTATCCGGCATTCTTAAGATGGTCGGGTTCAAGCCAAGCGAAATTCCCTTCGTTCCGACCTCTGCATTCTATGGTGATAATGTCGTCACGCTAAGCCCTAAGACTCCCTGGTATAAGGGTCCAACCATGATGGATACCCTCAACAACCTAACAGAGCCCGATAAACCTTCGAATCTTCCGCTCAGGATTCCTGTTGAAGATGCATACACCATCTCAGGTATAGGAACTGTACCTGTAGGCAGAGTAGAGACCGGTGTCATGAAGAAAGGCGACAAGGTCATTTTTATGCCAGGAGGAACAACCGGTGAAGTCAAATCCATTGAGATGCACCATGAAGAAATTCCGCAGGCTCTCCCAGGTGACAATATCGGATGGAATATTCGAGGTATCGGTAAAAACGACGTTCGTAGAGGAGACGTATGTGGCCACGTTGACAATCCGCCAACGGTTGCTGACGAGTTTGTAGGACAGATCGTAATTCTCCAGCATCCATCTGCAATCACTGCGGGATATACACCTGTGTTTCATGCCCACACCTCTCAGATCGCATGTCAGCTGATCGCTCTTAACAAAAAACTGGATCCTAAGACTGGCCAGGTTAAGGAAGAAAACCCAGCATTCATCAAGGCCGGAGATGCAGCAATCGTTACCGTCAAGCCGACAAAGCCGATGGTTATTGAACCAGTAAAGGATATTCCACAACTCGGCAGGTTTGCTATCCGCGATATGGGTATGACAATTGCCGCAGGCATGTGTATGAGTGTTAAAAAGAGATAACACTCTCCTGTTTTCATTTTTTAAGGAGAACAAAAGGTATGCAAAAAGCTAGAATAAGATTGTCAGGAATCAGTCCCAAGGACCTGGATGGAGTCTGCAATCAGGTAAAGTCTATTGCAGAGAGAACAGGAGTTAATATTTCTGGACCTGTTCCACTTCCTACAAAAAAGCTTGTCGTTCCCACAAGAAAAAGTCCGAGTGGAGATGGAACGGCAACTTGGGATCACTGGGAAATGCGTGTACACAAGAGGCTTATAGACATCGCAGCTGACGAAAGAGCACTGCGCCAGCTCATGAGAATTCAGGTACCCAAGGATATTAACATCGAAATAGTACTCGAGGGATAAACTTCCAAAAAGACGGGCTACAGAAATCATCTGTAACTGGTCTTGTAAACTTCTTTTTCATTTCGGCATATTGTCATATAATATTTTGTAGCCTCAATATACATTTTAATAAATTAGAGCCAGTGTTCCGTTTAGAAGCTCTCGCAAGCCAGACATTTCTGGAAATACTTTCGAGTTCTTACCGCCTTTTCAAAGAATGTTGAAACGAACTATTTTTACTTGAGCAATTTCAATGCGTTCTTGCAAGTTGCTACAGCAGGTACTCTTGAAGTAATGACTATAGCATCCCTAAATTTTATTATTTCTTTTTTGGTGAGTCCATTCTTGAGTTTTAAAAGCGATTTTTTCCTACGCTGGTAGGTTCCTCACATTCGTATATAATATTTACGTAACCATTCAGCCTGAACGAAACAGGATCAATCACCATCTTACTAAGATTCAATGAGCAAATTTCGGTAGGTCTATTTTATTTAACCGTCGACTATTGATTATATATTTTATTTTTTCATCAGTCAGTAATCAGGAATACATATTGCATCAAAATAGATATCTGCCAACTGATTATGAGTAAGCTGAACAGTTCAATTAGTCAGTTAATTATGTTTCTCTGGGAAATTTCCTGAGAGAAAGTCGATAAATGCATTGTTTCCCAAGTTCAAAGTCTGAAAGACAAGCAATTGCTGCAAAACAAACATTTTAAACATGATAATTACTTTAACTTCAGGTTGGCCTCAGTAAACTATTTTGTGAAAAACATATGGACTCAAAAATGAAACGAAAAGATTTCCAATCAATTAAGGAATCAATTTCAAAAAATTTATCTCCAACTGACTGAAGACTTTTTTATTCTTTTTTAAGAGCAAAATCAGTAAAAGTTTTCATAGTAAAAATTATTGTTAAAAATCTTAAACTATCAAATATTCAAATGCATATAATTAAACTTTTAAAAATCGATTTTCAAAACAGTATTATCTACGCTTAAAGTCACTCAAAATTCTGTAAGCATGGAAACCGCAGAAAATGCGGGGAAAAGGCCCCGAAATCCTCTTTTCTCCCTATTTTCTGTGCTTACAGTGGTTTACCTCTAAGTTAAGATTATTAAAGGATGAAACGAATGCATTTTTCTCATTTTATAAAGTATTGATTTTTACTTTTGGAATTCTAATCTAAAAGGAGGTAGCGTTCTCATCAAAAAAAAGCAAGGAATTTCGGACGATATTCAATAGACTCACTTTGTTTAGGTTGGGGAGAGGTGCTAAGGTATTTTTTGATTTATGAATTTCGAATTTCTCTTTTGATCTCTTAACTGTCGAGTAGTTCTGTAGTAGGTGTTGCTTGCTAGTGGGTGTTAAAGAGATGAGAACGTAATTTATACTACTCTGTCATCATATATAATATTTTTAACACTTAATATTATTTTACCAAATTCTCGTTAATGTATCTAACTAACTTAATTTATGGATATAATGTTATATTATCACAATAAATTACATATTTAGAATTCTAGAGGTATCAAGATACCGTAGCCCAATCAAGCAACTGTTTATATATTAATCTTTCATCCAAAAAAGATTCTCAGACTTACAAATATTAGTAGATTAATATTTTGCAGGCTGAAAAGATTAAGAATAGATGCCTTGCTAAAGGTTTCTAACTCTTAGGAGACTTTAGGAAAAGTAAGGAAAGGGTAATATTGCCCAGATCACGAAAAACGATATGAATATAGATAGTCAAAAAGCAAACTCAAACTAATAATAGACAAAGGGATGGAATTCAGAATGCATTTTACATTAACTGAAAAGCACTAAAGACAAATATGTACATTTTTTTTTGTGGGAATTTCATATTCCAAAAGCTACATTTTGAAAAAGTAGCCTTCGAAATCTTTATATCCTATTTCTTTTTTTAAGTAATCATGATACTAAGTGTTCCTCATATTCTTCTTCCAAATAATAATTTGGAAAAATGGGCAGTAATTGCTTGTGATCAACATACTCAGGATATAGAATACTGGAAAAGGGTTGAGGAATTTGTCGGGAATAGTCTTTCTACTTTTAATCTTATTTGTCCAGAAATATATCTTCCTCTTGATGAAAAAATATTGAATAACATTCATAAAGCTAGTCATGATTACAAAAAAATTCTTGTTGACCATGGATCCTGTTTTATCCTTGTAAAGCGTTCTGTTGACAGCAAAGAAAGAATCGGCCTTGTGGTTGCAATTGATTTGGATGAATACGAATTTGATGGATCTGATTCTTTGATCCGACCAACTGAAGGGACAATTAAAGAAAGGCTTCCTGCTAGAGTCATGATAAGAGAAAATTCGGAGTTAGAGCTTTCCCATATTTTGGTATTATATAATGATCCAGATTTTTCGGTTATTCCCAAAGATACAGATGATACAATTTATGAAGTTAATAAGATTTATGATTTTGATCTAATGGAAAAAGGTGG
>PMJC01000060.1 GCA_003157235.1 Methanosarcina sp. | reverse complement strand
TGATCTCATCAGTCAGCGTCATATACATCACAGGGATAGGAATATACTTCTTATGCAATTATTCTTCGATATATAGCACTTCACCGTTTCTTAGAAGATGTACTGTACTGCCTAGTACATACCCGGCGTCTTCAGCCAACTCTATGTAGTGCCCGTGCATCTCCAGATCACCATGGGCAGGGATTACATGTTCCGGATTCACCATTCTCAGAAGCTCCCAGTGGTCTTCCCTATATGCATGCCCTGATACATGCACATTGNNCCTCTCATTCTGAGTTTGGTTTCAAGAGCGTAGCGGTTTGCCTGAGTCATCGGGCTTGGGATCACGTTTGCAGAGAAAATGACCCTGTCTCCTGGTTCTATTGCATAGGGAGTTTCCCCATTCGCAACTCGCACAAGGATTGAACCTGGTTCCCCCTGGTGACCGGTAACGATTGGAAGGTACTTATTCTTTCCCTCCTGCATGATGCGTTTGAAGGCACGATCGATGTCTTTCCTGAGGCCGTAGATCTCTACATTTGAAGATAACTCTAGATAGCCAACATCTTTTGCAGCTCCAAAATAGCGCTCCATTGAACGACCCATAAGTACAGGAATTCTGCCCATTTCCTCAGCTGCTTCAATAATAGCTTTCAGCCTGGCAATATGAGAGGCAAAGGTTGTAATTATCATCCCGACATTAGCTTCTTCTGTTCCGAGAAGTACGTCCCTTACCATATCCTTTGCAATTTGTTCCGAAGGAGTTTTNNAAGTCGCAGGCATAAAGGACTGCTCCAACTGGAGTGTGAATAGCTGCAATAACGCAGTCTATAATACTGTGCTGAACGCAGATGAATTCGATGGAAATTTCGTTTGTGACATGGTAAGTCCCACCCGCATTGAGAGAAATAACCCTATTGCAAACCTCGAACTTGCGCTCAGCTTCAATTTGTTGTTTTATAATGACTGCAGTATAGGGGGTAGCTAAAATAGGAGCATTGTACCTATGGGCAAGTTTTGGAATCGCCCCTACATGATCAAGATGCCCGTGAGTACACACAATTGCTCGAACAGTTCCATTGATTTCTTTCATGATAGTATCATCAGGAATTGCACCCATTTCGATCAGTTCGAGAGAATGCATTTTGTCAATTTCGACATCTTCGTGAATCTGGACTCTATCAAGCCGAAGTCCCATGTCTAGAATAATGACGTCTTCACCTACGACGACTGCCGTCATATTGCGGCCCATCTCATTATAGCCGCCGATTGCAACAATTCCTATTTCAGTCATATTTTTTAACCTCTTATTTGAATTTTTATCCTTTTGAAACCGAAACCTAAAAAAAGATATCAGATAACGGTCTAAAGCAATGACTCTGAATGCAAACAATATAGTAAGATAATTTGGAATCAGCCTTAGAACAGCCACTTCTTAAACACTTATTGAGAAGAAATCCATTCATTTATTAAATGAATCTGACTAAATATAGTGCAGATTGATTGGGCTAGGTATATTGGTATATGCAAATCAATATATATATATTTGTATAATTTATATATAATTATATCTTTTTATAGCACTATATTTCTTTACATTTATATTTGCATATCATACATTTGTTAGCTAATATTATACTTCCCAGCTTTTGTCAGATTCAAGGAACTACTTTCAATCTTGTACTTTTGTAATTATTTTGAAAAATTTTCACTACCCTCAAAGATAAGTGCCGGGATATTAACCCAATCAATATGTCTCTTTTGCGTACCTTCCCCAAATACTAGTGAGAATTTCAATAAATCTCTTATTTCAACAAGTTGCCTATATATGCTGTATAAGCAATCGGCTATTAATTGGAATTTATTGAACTGCTCTATTATTCTTCAATTATTATTCTCACTAAATCATTCTTTTTTAAACTATTCTTATTTTGATGACTTATTAAGGTGATTCTTAATTAATGACCTTTATGGATTACTTACTTTACTAAAAAGTGACTTATATTCAATGACCTGAGCCTTAGCAACGATGAGATAAATTCTTTGCTTGTACTTATTTATTATAAATTATAATTATGATGAATCGGGATTGTAATGATCAATAAATTTTTAAGGTAATTACTTTCAAATTTTTCGATAAATTTTGAATTATCCTGGCATTACCCAGGTAATTTATGATAAAGACAAATATTTTATTTTTCATGCAGCTCTAAATGATGATAATTAAATTAATTTTTCCCTTGATATAAAGCATAAACTGCTTATCATAATCTTCCCTGATAGGCACGAACTGTTGCTCATTTTATATTAACGATTTATTCAGAAACATTACTTTCATAGTATGTATAAATATTGTCATGTGACAAGTTTTTGTTGAACTAATACCTTCCCTGCATGATACAAATTTCAATAAAAATGCGATACAAGGCAACAATACCTATATAGTACCTTAAAGTGTTTCCCTTGACATGACATCGTCTTTTAAGTTAAAACCACGCTGGCCAATATACTCAAGAGTCCAGCCAGTAACGACCACAGGTGTATTACGCAGATCCTGTATATTTGCACAGCCGCAAAGAAACATTGAGGCTCTAAACTCATTCAGCATTCGAGAAAGGATACTCACAACGGCTTCTTTCCCTTTAAATGCAGGGTCTACAAAGGGCATAGCTGCACTTGCCACACTGGCTCCAAGAGCAATTGATTTAGCAATATCAAGTCCTGTCCTAACTCCACCGGTTGCGATAATTGGGAGAGAAACCCTGGATTCTATAATGCTGGCGACTGTGGGGATCCCAAAGTCCCAAAAAAGTCTCCCCATATGTTCTGAAACAAAATCTCCACATTCTCTAGCCCTGTAGGCTTCAACTCCTGCCCAGCTTGTGCCACCTACACCCCCAACATCAATTGCAGAAACGCCTGCTTTCTGGAGGAGAAGGGCGTCTTCATTTGAAATTCCAGCTCCTGTTTCCTTGACCATTACTGGGGTATTCAGTACAGAACAAATCTCTCTAATCATGTCCAGACAACCAGTTGCATCTCGATCTCCTTCTGCCTGGATGGCTTCCTGTAGGAAGTTAAGATGAATGGCAATAGCATCGGCATCAATCATTTCGACAAGTTTTTCAACTCCATCAACTCCATATTTGCGGATCTGAGCAGCGCCCACATTTCCGTAAACAAAGGCATCCGGAGCTTTTTCCCTTACAATCCTGAAAGATTTTTCTTGGGAAGGATCATCAATAGCGGCTCTCTGGCTGCCAACTCCTATTCC
>PMJC01000406.1 GCA_003157235.1 Methanosarcina sp. | reverse complement strand
AACTATTTGAATAATTAACTATTTGAATAATTAACTATTTATAAGCACATGTCTGGGAATAGTATATTCCAAGAATATATTGTCCTTATACCTTACATTTATTAGATAAGCTTATCCTTTGTTCCACTTTCTTGTGAAGATCAATATATCTACAGCTTTGGTGTATAAAGTTATTTTATCTCATTCAGACTTTAGTATCATTCGACTTACTAAGCATCATTCAAATTTTAATCTTAGTAGGACACTTGTGTAACCCAGACTTTAATATCGCTAATGTTCAGGAAATAGACAGCATGAAACTTGAAATAATGCAAAATAAAATTATTGATTTTATCCGAAATGAAACTGATAAAGCAGATTCTAATGGGGTTGTTGTAGGTATTAGTGGAGGAATAGATTCAGCCCTTACAGCAACACTTACCATAAAAGCTCTCGGAAAGGATAAAGTACTCGGAATCCACATGCCTGAATTCGACCGAACCCATTCTACAGATAACAGAGAAGCGAAAGCTCTCGCAGACTGGCTTGGGATCGATGTTAGGACAATTGATATTTCAGGAATTATTTTGGCTTTTATGGCTGCAATTCCTGAGAGCGAATCTGCGGACAAGCTCAGCAAAGGTAACTTGAAAGCAAGGATAAGGATGTCTCTTCTTTATTTTCATGCAAACCAGATGAATCGCCTGGTCATGGGAACAAGCAACAAAACTGAAATTATTCTTGGCTATTACACTAAATACGGAGACGGAGGAGTAGATCTCGAACCTATAGCCAGGCTTTACAAAACAGAAGTTTGGGAACTCTCTCGCAGGGTAGGGATTCCGGAATTTATTATTGCCAAAAAACCGTCTGCAGGCCTCTGGACAGGCCAAACAGATGAAGATGAACTTGGGATTTCTTATATAAAACTGGATAATGTACTAATGATGCTTGAACAAAATAAAGCTCCTGAAATAATTATGAGTACCGTTGGAGTTTCCCTAGAGCAACTTAACTCCGTAATGAAGCGCATCGAGAGAAGCGAGCATAAAAGAAAAATTCCGCCTGGCCCTGAAATATGCTAATCTGGTTACAGATAATATGAAAAAATAAGAGATGCTCAAGAATTCAGTTTTCGATCTTTCCTTTTATCGGGAAGGATAGACTCTAGTTTCAGATCGCTTTTCCCTGATTAATGGTTTTGCGAGGTGCCTTCTGGCACAGGGTGGGACCTCGTAAAGTCCTACCTCAACATCTCGTTTCACTTCATATCTGATTTTCGAGGGGGTTCTTATCCTACATTTTTTACAGCGTAAACCCTGCCCTTGTCCTGCAGATTTCATATGTTTTCCGCAGTTAGGACATTTTGGATTTTCTTCGGCATAAAAAGGCACAAGATATTTAATTTCCATTTTTTCAATGTTCAGCGTCCCTGAGCTGACACTTCCCGAAAGTATAACTCTATCTCCTGACATGAGCCTCCTAACAATTGCCCGGAAGTTTTTGGTAGGCTCAAAGGCTGCACAGTCGATTTCTTCTCCACTACCATCCCTAAGAGGGAAAATGACATGTCCTCCATGGATAGTATTCGGAGCTGCTGAAACAGTTCCCTCAAGCTTGTAAGAATGCATATTTCGGATTTCAGCAATGTTTGTTGCAGGCAGAAGATGCATATCAGTGCCCTGGTTTGTCCTGTATACAGCAAAGCGTTTAACAGATTCAGACCTGATGATCCCTGCAGCTTTAGTAACGATTTCCGGATTTTCTCCCCTGATTCCAAAGAGTACTGGATCAAACGAGTGAGGTATGCAGACTACAAGCTTGTTTGTGAGATCCACAGTATCCCATGTTTTAGGGTATGTTTCCCTGTCAGCTTCAAAGAAACTTTCCTTATATACTTTGCGTGGAGTCCCATATTTTTCCTTCCGCCGGTATGCCAAATACTCGAAAGTGTAATCCATTTCTTCAGGATTCAGCATGGCCCCACAAGCTGCAAGAGCACCTATAAGTCCTCTTCCGTTTTTGAAACCCTTTGAGTGAATCCCATATTTTGAGATAATGTTTTTTGCCTTCTGTATCTCAATTACATCAACGATAGCATCTGTTAAAAAATTGTTGAGGACCAGCTTGAGGTTCTCATATTCTTTTTCCAGGATAAAAACAGCTCCTGGATTAGTTTTTTCACAATCCATATGTGCAAGTTCTTCTATTCTGGACAAAATATAGGCAATTGCTTTTTCGGGGCAGTTTGTTTTAAGCTTCAGGGCTATTGCAGCATTTCCTCTTGTTTTATAAGGAATAGTAGGGTTAAGGCGCACAAGGAAAGGAAGAGTTTCAACAATCCCATATATCTGCAGTTCTTCAAGAAGCACAGCTCCCAGGTATGTGGTACACATTCCTTCATTTGAGTCGGTATCATCAATTCCGATAATCATTTTTTGTCTTTTCAATCTTTTTCTTAATACTTTATGCAACCAGTTCTAGATAGCTGCATTTTTGTTATCACTTACTTATTTTTACACTTTAGAGTATCGCTAACGAAGCAACATGTATATAGATGATCAAACCTAAATAAATATTGAATGTCAAAAGAGGATNNATGCATCAAATTATTGATGTATTGTCACATGCAGGCTTTTCACTCTCTGACCGCTGCAACATTCGTCCGAGAAGTTTCGACGTCGCTGCACGGAAAGGTGAAATACTACTATTTTGCAAGGTATTATTTAATATTGACGGCCTGAATGAAGAAACTGCCAGGCAGATGAAATACCTGGCCGAGTATATTGGAGGTGCTGCTATTGTCGTGGGGACCAAGACCAGAGATCAGATGCTTGAAGATAGCGTTGTATACATGCGTTATGATATTCTTGCCCTTAATGTTAGGACTCTTCACGACTACTTTATTGAAAACATTCCACCGCTAGTTTCGGCAGCTCCCGGTGGACTATATGTTTCAATCGAGGGAGATACCCTCAAAAAAGCTAGGATGAATCATTCTATGTCTCTAGGAGCTCTTGCTGCAACGGTAGGTGTTTCAAGGAGAACTATTAGTAAGTATGAGGAAGAAGGAATGGACACTTCTATTGGTATCCTGCTCCAGTTAGAAGATATCTTTGAGGTTGAGCTGGCAAGGCCCATAAATATTCTGAAATCTTGTGGGAATAGAAAATCCAGGAAAAAAACAGAAGCCGGGTTAGAAACTCAGAAAAAATCCTGCATACTTTTACCGGAAGATTTGATCCTTAATATGATTTCCACTCTTGGATATGATGTTCTTCCCACAGCTCAGGCGCCTTTTAAAGCTGTTTCAAGGGATAAGTCTTCAGTTATCCTCACAGGAGTCAGCGAATTCAACACAACCATAATCAAACGTGCTAGCCTGATGAGCAGCATTTCCTCTGTTACAAAGACACAATCAGTTTTTATTATCAATGGATGTTCCAAAATTAAATCCGTGGAAAATACAGTTTTGATCGAAAAGAAAGAACTTGACAAGATAAGTGATTCTCAAGAACTCCTTAATTTCATAGAGGAACGAAAGGAAAACCATAATAAAGCGTAATTCTCAAAGTTGTACCAGTAGAGTTGTAACTTTGCCATATGCTGCCCTTTTCGCTTTGCTCGAGATAACTGATTTTATAGGAGATCTCGATAAACCTCTAAATCTTGTTATATGCTTATAAATGATATATAAATGACTTTTGATAAACAGGGCTTGCACCTTAAGTTCTTTTGCACCTAAAATCTTGGACTTACACCTAAAGTCCTAACCTACTAAAAAATCGTGGCGATGCCACATATAGAATATCAATTCTTTTTTTTCAGTCGGAGTAAATTTACTAGCCATTTTCATCTCTTCTAATTATACTCGAGCTCTATTTTCAGTTCTTTATTTATCTTGGGAAGGTCCATCCACGCAGCAAGCTAAGGGGTATTCGACTGTAATAAGAACAGAAAACATGATGAAAAAGACTATCAAGGAGCTAAAAAAGAAACAAGGTATTGGAGCATTCACAGAAAGGATCAGTATTTAGACCAGCATTCTCAATACTCATTAATGGAAATGAAGACTAAATAACAAGAAAATATTACATAAGCAGAGAATTTTCCAGGGAATTAATGAAGTAGAGAGATAATTGAAAAAAACAATTTGAGAGATACTATGATAAAATCAAAAGATGATTATAAATATTATCTAGAGGCTGATAGAATTGCATTAGGCCGGGAAAAAAAAAAAATCGGAATTGTTATAGATGAAATTTGGACTTTTGAAAAATTATTAAGAAAAGTTGAATATTATCATAATTGTAAGCAATCGAAGATTTACAAAATAAATTATATATATACATATTTTAAATTTTTTATTTTAAGCGTTTTTCTTGGATTTAGCATCCCTCCAAATGTTTTTGGGCCTGGGTTATCTATTGGTCATAGAGGCACTATTGTTGTCAGTCGATATGCTAAAATTGGAGCAAATTGTAGAATACATATTTGTACTAGCATTGGTATAAAAGCAGGAAAATACATCGATGTCGCCCCTAAAATTGGGAAAAATGTTTACATCGGGCCTGGTGCAAAAATTTTTGGAGATGTTGTAATTGCCGATGGAATAGCCATAGGTGCCAATTCTGTTGTGAATAAATCATTCCATGAGAAAAATATCAGTATAGCTGGTGTTCCAGCTAAGAAGATCAGTGACAAAGGCTCTGAAAACTTGCTTGTTAAAGCAACAGACCTGTTGAGAAATAACAATTTAAAGTAACTATAGTGAACACACGGATAAATTACACTTTTTAGAAGAAGTAACAGTTTCGAAAATAAGTCTTCACGCTTAAGTCACTCAAAATTCTATAACAAGAAAAGACGGGGAAAAAAAATGGTTCTGTAGAAATCCTCTAACTTATGCTTTTACATATTTTAATAAACATTGTGTTATAAAATAGTCCTCTATTTTCCACAAAAAACGAAGAACCACACAATATTGAAATCGAATAAGTACATTAAATTTGTTAATATCGGCCTTAAAACTGTTAAGTCCTCAAGAATGGACATTTATTCCTGTAAATATTTCAAACATATTTATACTAAGCATCAAACTCTTGTTTTAATTTTACTGAAGGAATATATCAGCCAAAGCATCTTGATTTTGTAAAACTTATTGAACTCAGGAAAGATATAAACGAAAAACTTGATCTTAATAAGACTCCCCATTTCACCACCCTTCAAAAATTTGTATCCAGGATTCCCTCTTCTCTGTTTAACCTTCTCTTGTTAAAAACTCTAAAGTTGTTTTACTCACATTGGGAAATGATCTCTATTAAGGCAACTGATGCAACAGGA
>PMJC01000428.1 GCA_003157235.1 Methanosarcina sp. | reverse complement strand
GGAGGACACAGATGTTGAGGTTGTCTACGATATCAAGATGGTAATGAGGAAAAATAAACTCTATATCACTGACGTGGATCCTTCAAAAAATGCGCGTTTCCGAAGGCTAGGTTTTGATAAATTTGCTAATTTGATTCACAAGAAGAGTGATAAAAAAAAGGACGAGCTTATCCCATGGTCTTATGTTCAAGCCCTGCCTCCAAATATTGGAAGTTTTACCGGCGATGTAAAGTTAAATATATTGAAGGAGAAACTGAATTATCTTCCACCTGTGGACATTGCAGAAATTCTGGAATAGCTGGATCACTAGCAAGGGCTGACTGTCATCAATCAGCTAGATGCAGAAAATGCTTATGATATCTTAGAGGAATTGGCCCTAATATGTAAAGTTAGATTCTCATTGTATTAGAGTGAAAATTCAGTCAGTTTTCATAATTCCACATACAGTGATTATGGACTGTTTTGCTCTTCACACATGTTATGGCCCACCGGAAGTTAGGATCTAAGTTCGTCGTTGCAGTCACTACTTCCATTTAGTTGAAATGAAAATCCAACTATTTTTTACCAATTTTACAATTGGCGATTTTTCCCTGACGTCTTTTTTCTTTTCTATACAAAAACACAAGTTGCATTTGCTCAGTATTTCACAGCATTTTAGAGTTGTTCGATTCTTTTATTTCCTTATTTCACAATGAATACAATATAATTTGTTTGTTGTTCAGCTTATACAATGTGATAAATATTGTAAATTAAAAAAACGAATGTTAGAAAAATGATTTTCTTCCTCTAAAAATAACTAAATTTTAACAAAAGTTAAAACATTGTGACAATCCTATTTGTTATAAAATTAAATATATTTATAAAATTAGCAAGTTGGTTTAATATATATAATACTATAAACTACCTATATTGTTTACATCTATAGATTGTCATTATTTGGAAATTAATTAATGTTTATCTCATAAAATAATAAAGATGTTATTTATTCTGTAACTCTTCAAAATGTCAAGGGAATTGCATGAAAAATCTGGAATCTTCCATTATAACAGTAAGCGTTTACTACTGTTGTAGCTGTCAATGATATATACAATATCATAAGTATGAGAGCAATTAGCTTCTTAGACATTGATACTGATTATATAATCCTGAGTTAAAAATTTTTGGCAAAATAAATATGTTAATTATCATATATTCATTGATGAAATTTATAATGTTAGTTTTGGTATATAATTGGGTGTATAATTGGCATAGTTTCGCTAAAGCTCTAGATTAATCTAATCTCGAAATATATTTTAGAATGACCCACTGTAACCCAATGAAACTGAGAAATCCTGGTTTTTGTGGTGAAGAAAAGCTGCATTCTCAAGAATCATCACCAATAATCTTTCATACATAGGTAATTGATCGTTAATAATATATTCATAGAATAACATTTTAGGAAATATGAAAGCATGCATTATGTGCGGCGGTACAGGAACAAGGCTTAGACCACTGACTTTTAAATATCCTAAACCGAGCATACCGATCATAAATATACCATCCGTTTTACATTTGATAGAGCATCTATTGCGAGAAGGTTTCAATGAAATAATTATTACACTTGGATATATGGGAGAGCACATAGAAGAACAGCTTGGAGATGGGCATATATTCGGGGTGCATATAGATTACGTTTATGAGAAAGAAAAGCTTGGAACTGCAGGAGGGGTTAAAAATGCCGAAAAATATTTAAAAAATGAACCATTTATCGTGGTTGGTGGGGACCACGTCCTTGACCTTAATCTTAGAGAGATGTACCGTTTCCATGAAGCGAACGATGCTCAAGTGACCATAGGTCTTCTGTCGATTGATGACCCAAGAGAGTTTGGAATTGTAGATATGGATATTAACAACCGGATCCACCGTTTCTTGGAAAAACCGACGGCAGGTCAGATATTTAGCAACCTTGCGAGTACAGGCATCTATATTTGCACTCCTTCTATTTTTGAATGGATACCTGAAAACAAAAAGTACGATTTTGCCAAAGATCTCTTTCCATCCATGCTTGCAGACAATGTAAAAATTCACGGAATGCTTGTTAAGGGAAAATGGACTGATGTGGGAAGTTCAGCGGCTTATAGACAGGCACAGCGCTGGATGCTTGATGACCTTCCAGGAACAACAATTGAAGGGAATTTTACAACTAGAAATGCTAGAATACGAGGTCCTCTATCTATCGGACACAATGTGTCGGTAGGTTCCAATTCTTCACTTGTAGGACCAATAGCCATCGGAAAAAATACAACAATAGGAGAGAATGTCCTTATTGGACCTTACAGTGTTATAGGCCCAAATTGCACGATTGATAACAATGCAAAAATTTTTTCATCTTCTCTTTTTGATAATGTGAACATAGGGAAAGATTCTAATATTTCGGGAGCTGTGGTGGCAGATGAAACAATTGTAGGAGATAATTGTTACCTTGAAAATGGAACTTTAATCGGGCATAAAGTTGTTGTAGGGAACAATACTATCATTCATTCGGGAGTCAAAGTCTGGCCGGAAATAAAGATAGATCAGAACTCAAGCATAAAAGAAACTTTAATCAACTCAGATTATGACATTAATTGTGAAAATTCCTGATATATAGGCCTTAACGAATCGAAACTGGAATAAAGGTTGAAGTGAATATCAAATGAGGAATATAATAATTAATTATATATCACATAGTCACAAGATTATATGCAGAAATTGTCCCGGATACAAATACGAGCCAATTTTGGATTCATAAATTGAATTTTCCAGAACAAGATAGACTTTTAGGAATCCATATTAATTTTTTCATATTCTGCGGCTTTTACAGGCTTTGAATATTTTTTAGTTACTAGACAAACTCGTACCCTAAATTTTTTTTGAGATTATTCTCTTATTTTTTTAATATACAACTAATTTAATGAAAAGTTTTTGAAAATGAGTCTGAAAATATTTTTTAAACAAAGTAGACATACCCTGAGACGGCAAATTTATCAGGATTCTAGCTTCAATTCATTCTTTCTTTTGCTAATGACCTCAATGTAGAAAGTGACGCATACCTGTGAAAATCATGGCAACTCCCAGAAGATTTGCGGTAGCAATAACTTCACAGTCCCGGATTGATCCTCCAGGAGAGATTATATAGCGAATGTTATTTTCTGCTGCATGGATTATACTGTCATCAAATGGAAAAAAAGCATCAGAAGCCATAACACATTCAGACATAGTCTTCTGGCAATACTCCTCAAAGGAGATATCCGGTTTATTTCGTCCATAGATTACCCTCAGATTTTCTACAGCCTTTGTGGCTGCAAGTTTGCGAATTGAGTCAACCCTATTCGGCTGGCCTGCACCTATAGACAGTACCATGAAAAATCCTGGATTATATTCGTGAGCAAGGACTACTGCATTGGATTTGGTTGCTTTACAGGCTTTAAGGCAAAATTTTGAGAGAGAATTTTTGGATTCAGGATAAGGAATGTCGGTTACTGACTCCCATTTTTCATAGAGTCCTATGTCGCGGCTTTGCTTGAGCATGCCACCGATTATATATTTATATGTGTACTTAGTTCCTAATTTTTTTCTGAGCTCCGGCAGCTTTAGGAGTCTCAAGTTTTCACTTTTGTTTTTAAGGTATTCAAGGGCTTCTGGCTTAAAGTCAGGAGCAAGAATAATCTCCACAAATTTTTCATTCAAAAAAGTAGCANNAGCGTTAAGAGCTTGAATAAGTGTGCTTCCAGTAGCAAGTCCGCATGGATTATTATGTTTCACGATTGCCACTGCTGGGAAGGCATTCCCAAGTTCTATGACAGTCTGAAGGGCATTGTCGGCATCAACATAATTGTTATAGGATAGTTCCTTTCCATGTAGCTGAGTGGCTTTTGCTAGGCTAGGACCTTTAATTTTGGGTTCCTTGTAGAAGTAGGCTTCTTGGTGCCAGTTTTCTCCATAGCGAAGTTTCACACCGTCAGTAAATTTCAGGTGGAGTACGTTTTCTTCGAGCAATGTACTGCTCAGGTAAGTATCGATAGCAGCATCGTAATCAGCAGTGTGCCTAAAGGCTTTGACTGCAAGGGCAGCTCGGGTCGAATCAGAGACGACCCCACTTGAGCGCAATTCTTTAAGGATGTGTCCGTAATCTACTGGATCAGAGAGTACAGTCACAGAACGGTAGTTCTTGGCTGCAGAACGAAGAAGTGTTTGACCTCCAATGTCTATATTTTCGATGGCTTCTTCCGGTTCCACATCCTTTTTTGATACCGTTATCTCAAAGGGATAAAGGTTTACAGCTATAAGATCAATAAGTGAGATATCTTCTTTTACAGCTTCTGCCATCTGTTCCTTGCTGTCCCGTAGACATAAAAGCCCACCATGAATTTTTGGATGAAGAGTCTTGACCCTCCCTCCCATCATTTCTGGATAGCCTGTTACTTCCGAAACATCGATAATTTCAATGCCTGCGCCGCGTAGAATTTTTGCTGTTCCGCCTGTTGAAATGATCTCCACATCAAGTGATTCAAGCCCGCGTGCGAATTCTGCAATTCCTGTCTTATCTGAGACGCTGAGCAATGCTCTTTTTACCAAAAAATCACCAATATAGCTGGTTTAAAAATTATTAGCTATAAAACTTATGGTTTACACCTGATTATATCAAAAAGCCTCTTTCTCTGAGAAGATAGAGTGTTGAAATAGCTTACTAATATTACTTGGATTAATTGAAGTATCGCGTTAATATTACTATTTTAATTAAAATATCGTATTAATGTTACTTAAGTCAACGTTGATCCACCTAATTAAGTTATTACTCTAAATTTCGCATAACTGATTTCTAACTTTGTTATTTGGATGTTAAAAACCTTCTTCTGTATCTTTTTTGCGTTTATTATCAGGAAATCTCTTCAGGAAAAAAGATCAGGGGAATTACTTATTCTTGGAAATAGAGTGGGAGTGAAGAGAAATGAGTAGGGGAACAGCTTTCATTTGATTTTTTTAAGAAAATGAGTGGACGATAAGGAAGGAGAATCATGGAAAGGGAATATGATGTTGTAATTATCGGGACCGGGACCGCAGGCAGAACCCTTGCGGGCAAAGTTGCGCGCTCTGGGTTGAAAACTGCTATCGTTGACTCGAGGGAGTATGGGGGTACATGTCCTCTGAGGGGCTGCGATCCAAAAGAGGTGCTTACGGACGTAGCCCATGATACGGACCGGATCAATAGACTGAGAGGCAAAGGCGTAGGGACGGATACTCCCTTGATGATTGACTGGCCTTCCCTTATAGAGTTTAAGAAGACGTTTACGGAAGGGTATCCCATAAGGATTGAAAAAAGTTTGGTAGATATGGGAATTGATGTATATCATGGGAGAGCTCATTTTGAGAACCGGTACACTGTTGTTGTAGGGGAGGACAAACTTAGTGGGAAGTACATTTTCCTTGCCACAGGCGCTAAACCCAGAAAACTCAATATTCCCGGGGAAGAGTATATGACCACAAGTGAGGAGCTAATGGAAACCGAAAAGCTTCCTGAAAAGATTATNNGTGTACGAAGGACCGGGGCAGAGGTCACAATTCTCCACCGGAGTGAAAGGCTCCTGCGGCAATTTGATAGCGATATAGTTGACATACTTATAAAAGCATCCGAAGCTGCTGGAATCAGGATTCTTATGGATAAACCAGCAGTCTCCATAGAAAAAGACGCTAATGACTTTCTGGTCAGGACCGGATCTAAACCTGGAACCGGGTCAGAAACACAGAGCTTCCATGCGAACATGGTGGTGCATGGGGTAGGACGTGTTCCGGATATTGACGATTTACATCTCGAAAAAGCCGGAGTTAAGACCGAAAAGGGAGCTATCGCAGTTGATAAATACTTGAGGACTACAAACCCCCGAATATATGCCGGCGGAGACTGCGCATCGGAGGGCGTGCAACTTACTCCTGTGGCAACCCTTCAAGGAGAAGTCGCCGCAGCTAATATCCTTAATGAGAATAGTGTCGAGGCCGACTATACGGGAATTCCCAGTGCAATTTTTACCATTCCTGTCCTGGCTTCAGTAGGAATCAGTGCCGCAAAGGATAGCGATAAGTACAAGGTAATATTCAGGGACAGAAGTAGCTGGAACACAAGTAGGAGAGCAGGAACGGAATTTGCGGCTTCAAAAGTAATTATTGATGAAGCAGACGACCGTATACTGGGAGCTCATCTCCTGGGTCCGAATACAGGAGAAGCTATCAATATTTTTGCTGCAGTAATGAGGCTTGGTCTCAAGGCATCGGATCTAAAACAGCTGGTTTTCTCTTATCCGACTACATGCTCGGATATTCCTTACATGCTGTGAACTGGCTCACGCTAAAGCAGTACAACTTCCTGATTAAACCATTTCTCTCAAGAATAAAATTCGGTTCACTCCGTTACTCCTATAAGAGCTAAACGCAGACACTCCTTGTCTTCGCAGACAAATCAAGCTTTCCTTCCGATGCCCTATCCCAAAAAATGTAAATAGAAATTTCTGCAAAAATATATCCTGGCTGGGCTTAGAGCAAGAAAGCAAGTAAGAAAAACCGGAGTAATTCATGCCTGAGAAAAAGCGAAAGAAATCGAATACGCAGGATCCACTGCAGGAATATGACATTCCTGACAACAGACACAACTTCAACAAAATCTGGGCTCTTCTTAAGAAGGAGTATCCTGATGTAAAGCCGTCCCTTAATTACAGCAACCCTCTGGAACTTCTTGTAGCAACCGTACTCTCTGCCCAGTCAACGGATGTCCAGATTAACAGGGTAACTNNACAGACCTTAGAGAACTTGAGAATGACGTTTACTCCGCAAACTTTTACAAAAACAAAGCGAAGAATATCAAAGAGGCTGCCAGAATTATTGTCGAACGTTATAATGGAGAAGTTCCGAAGACAATGGAAGAACTGGTGGCTTTGCCCGGAGTAGGAAGAAAAACAGCAAATATCGTACTTGAAAGAGGGTTTGGAGTAATAGAAGGCATAGCTGTAGATACGCACGTA
>PMJC01000017.1 GCA_003157235.1 Methanosarcina sp. | reverse complement strand
ATATTACACGATAATTAACATACAATTTTAATATTATTGTCAATTTCAAATGCAGGAAAGCATAAAATCAATCGTATTCTTGCTTAACTTTTGTTCCCGCTATGCTGGATTTACCTTCGACGAGTTCCCCGCCGACCGGCGGGTCGGTTTGTCACCTTGTTCCTCAACTTTTTACTTATGTCTTATGTCTTTTGTCTTTTTTGTGTATGTTTTTGGTATGATTCTTGCACAATATTCAAACTATAGTATTTAATTTGTAATAGATGAAATATTATAAAGTCTTAACCTGTTTGTTTCTGTTAGTATTATGTAATTCAGCTGGTTATCCGCAAACAATCACTACCGGTCTCTACAGTGGTGTGAACTTCTCTGATATCCATGGTCAGGATTTTGGAGGTAAATGGAAATCTAAACCCGGACCTGTTCAGGGTTTTTATCTTGGCTGGTCATTGAACAAATCACTTGGAATCCAGACAGGAATTAACTTTTCCACTGTTTATTACGAGCATACGCTATTATATTATCCTGTGGAGTTTGATATTAAAGGTCCCGATTATTATTACCAGGGAGTTGGTAAGATGGATTTTAGCTTTATACGTGTGCCACTTCTTTTCACTATTCACATTCCCTCCGTCATTCAGTTCAATATGAGAGCCGGATTGATTTTTTCATTTTTAAAGGATCATAGTTTGAGCGATGTTTATTATTATTCTGAATCAGGCATTGCAAAGAAGACAGATTTCGGATATATGTTTTCCTCAGGGATCTCCTATCCTATAAATAATAAAATTAAAGCTACTTTTAACGTAAGTTATCTTACCGGACGAAAGCATTTACTGGAAAACTCTAACTTAAGACAGGGATCTTCAGAATTTGTACTGGGCATTGATTACGAGTTTCTTAAAAAGAACAAAAAAGATATTAATCCAGGACTTGCAATCGATTCAACATTAAAAAAGGTTACGGTTACATACAGGGGAGGAGTGGATATCTCATGGAATGGTCTTGATTCGGATAAGTCAAAATATTCAACCGATGCCGGCCCTTCACTTGGATTCTCTGTTAATTTCATGATGGAGCCCGGGTTTTCATTTATAACGGGAGTATCCTTTGAAAGGAAAGGCTATTCAATGAAGGATTCAAGCGCTTCATTTTTTAAGTATCTGAATAAAGGTACTCCAATGTACTATGTCGATGCTAAAGTTCAGATGGATTATGCTGTGATTCCACTTCTGATGAACCTTTCGTTTGGGAAATCCCATATATTCTTTTTCAATACCGGACCATGGCTTGGATTAAAACTGGATGCGCGGAATGTTGGTGTTGCTTATAATGAGAGCCGTTCAGAATCTTATTATACGGTAACCAAAACTGTTATTTACGATGATCTTGTAAGATATATTAAGAGCACTGATATTGGTTGGATCTTCGGTANNGCTGACCATGAGATCAGGAACAGGACCATTTCTTTTCTCATAGGAATTACAATACCACAAGCAGGTCATTAAGAGAGGACTTTAATGAGAAAACCGTTTTTTTTGATTGCCATCCTTTGTGTTGCCTTGTCATGCGACAGGTATCCTGATCCTTCAGTGAAATCAGTGAAAGATTATTCTTTTAGCTTTCAGACCAGTCAGGCGATGAAATTTTTAGCAGGGGAATGGGTAAGTGATAGTGTCAGATTCAGTGCTGTTAATTATATTAATCCTGTGAATGACTCTGTTAAGGTTGATTTTGAGATAGTGACAGGGGGAGGAAAAATCACAAACCAATCGGTTTATACTGATAAAAATGGGTTGGCCTACACAGGATGGAAACTGGGCTCCGGATCGTTTGAACAGATTCTAAGAGCAAAGAGTTATGATTTATCAGGTAATTTTCTCTCTTCAACAAATCTTATTGAATACGGTTTCAGAAATGACGAGTGGGATGCTTATCCTGGTTCTCCCGATGGGAACATTTCCGAAATGGTTGCCGATACTGTCAATAAGGTCACCTTTATGATCGCCAACAGTAAGTTGTACAAGCAGGGTGAAAGATATTTTAAGTGGGATGAAATTATTGACCCTGTTGTGAATTCACCAAGAACAATTAATATTGACAAAACAGGTACTATGTATATCAGTACCTGGAATGGGGAATTGGTCAGGAGCACCAATCACGGAGAATCGTGGAATACTTGTTCAAAACCATATCCTGACAGACCTTATTATTTTTATATAAACCTGTCAAATGATAATTATATATGGGTTTTTGCATGGGATCACAGATCAAGGTATTCGAAGGATGGAGGGAATACATGGATTGATGTGGGAGGTGATATTTCATTACTTGGATATGGTGATCATGTAAGGTTAAAAGACGGATCCATACTATTTAATTGCCAGAATTACTGCAGTTTGTACAGATCTTTTGATGAGGGTCAGACATGGACAAAAATAGTGACTCTTGATCTTCCGATAAAATTATATGTAGATGATGAGGATAAGATCTTTGTGATTGCTCAGGGAACAATGGCCATAAGTGTTTCGACCGATTACGGGACAACTTTCACCATAGTACAAGAGTTATATCCATCATGGATAAGTTCAGATTTCTGTTTTACATTTAATAAATGGGGTAAATTCTATTATATATGTGTACCGGGATTTGGTATTCTTAAATCCACAAACCTTAGTAATCCGGATAGTTATAGTGAATATTATAAAAATAATAATTTAAACAAACTTTTCATTGATCATAACGGAGTTATGATAGGGAAAGAGTTGCAGGGCACTACAGTATATTACCGGAAAAATTCGAAAAAATAGTTCTTCCCAGTTGATAATTTTCTGATTATATCTGAGAAACCGCTTTCTGTCGGCAAAACTTCTCTGTACAAATTTTTAAATAGTATTAATCGAGGCTGGAATTTACTTTGCAGAAGCTTTAACTGTATAGAAAGAGATGATTTTTACTTATGACAAAAGAGAAAATTTATGAACTGAAACCGGAAAAAAATCTGCAGTATACCTTATTATAAATTCAGGTGCAAC
>PMJC01000229.1 GCA_003157235.1 Methanosarcina sp. | reverse complement strand
AGACCAGTCAACTTTACAAATACATCCTCGAGGCTAGGGCCAAGAGTAGTAATACTGATTATTTTAAGATTATGCGTGTGAGCATAGGCTATTAAGGCATCAATAACTTCAGCTGGATCTTCAGTATAGAGCTTAAACTTGTCACCTGCCTTTTGTGCATCATTCACCATTGAGAGACTGCTGAGTTCGTCCAGGTGATCTACGGAATTATGGTCAAACGATACCTCGATCGACTGTGAACCTTTAAACATCTTTTTCAGAGATTCCGGTGCATCGATTGCAATGATATTCCCTTTATTGATGATAGCTACTCGATCACACATGACATTTGCCTCTTCAATATTGTGCGTTGTTAAAAAGACAGTGACTCCATTGAGAATGAGGTCCGATACCACTTCACGAATGATGAGGTTACTCTGTACATCGAGCCCTGAGGTTGGTTCATCCAGGAACAGCAGACGTGGGCTGTTGACAAGCCCCATTGCAAGGGTCAGACGTCTTTTCATTCCCTTTGAAAAACCGTGTGCCTTGTCACTGAGACGTTCGTATAACTCGAACTTTTTGAGCAATTCGGTAGCCTTTTTTTCTCTCTCATTTCGTCCTACATGATAGAGTTCCGCGGAGAACATCAAGTTCTGCCATGCAGTCAGATCATCGTAAACGTTGGAATTTTCGGATACGATACCCATGGATTGCTTTGCATTAATGGTATCATGCTCAATATCATAGCCAAAAATGGTTGCTGTTCCAGAAGTTGGTCTTGATACTCCGGTCAAAATACGAATGGTAGTAGTTTTACCGGCACCATTGGGACCCAAAAACCCAAAGGTTTCTCCTTCACCAACTGAGAAACTAATATCATTGACCGCGGTGAGAGATCCGAATTTTTTGGTGAGATGAGATACTTCAATTGCTTGCATATATATATCAACTCAAGTACATTTTTTAATTCTTAAATCAATTGGTGTAGAGAGGATTTCAATCAACCCTTCAATTTAGTAAAATGCATATAAATTGTATATAAATAACTCTTGAAAATCAGAGGTAAATCGGAATTCTCTTTATTTTGTAATATTTCATCGAGGAAGCTAAATGAGAATCATTGGAATCAATGCAAGTCCAAAGGGCAATGCAAGTAACACCTTAAAACTAGTAAATTCTGTTATCAAAGGTGCTGAATCTGAAGGGGCAGAAACTGAGATTATAGATCTCTATAAACTAAATATCGAATATTGTACTGGATGCGGAGCCTGTTATGCTACAGGTGAATGTTCTTTATTTGATGATTTTATGGAGATATTTGGAAAAATTATGAACGCTGATGGAGTTGTTCTTGGTGCTCCGAACTACATTAACTCTGTTCCGGCTCCAATGAAAGCCCTTTTCGATAGACTTTCAGATGCAATTCACTGCCAGATGCTGACTGGAAAATTTGGGTGCTCGGTATGCACAGCTGGTGGAAGCGGTGACGATGAAGTCCTGAAATACATGAATGGAGTTCTCATAAATCTTGGCGTTACAGTTGTTGGAAGCATTGGAGTTGTGATCGGGAGAGCTCCCTCTGCACTTGAGAATTATATAGGGCCTGCGCAAGATCTTGGGAAGAAGCTGGTAAAGTCAATCCGCGGAGAAATCAAATATACCGACCAGGATGAAATACTTCGTCAGCGAACAGAATATTTTTGCCAGCTGGCAAAATTCAATAAGGAACGCTTTGCTCATGATTGGTATGTCCAGAAAGGATTGATAAAATAAAAGTCCAGCCTTATGGACTATGGTCCAAAATTTAGTGATTTTTGGACTGAAACACTGAATTTGCAGGAGAAAAGTGTTGTTCAATCAAACAGTCTTAGCTATGAAACAACATTTCCAGGCAAATTCCGTTTATGAATCTCGAAAAGGAAATGAAAGAACCCCGATTTTCAGGGTGTATAAGGGAAACTATATTTATTCGATTGTTTCTATTTTCTCTTTCTTGACAAAGGGCTTGCTGATTTTTTCTGGCATCCAGCTAGGCTTATTTTTTGGAGCTTCGACAATTTGCTTCCATGCTTTGAAAACATGTACTTTCTTTGTTCCGCGTTCTCTGAGGCGGATAATCTCAGGTTTTGACTTTGTCCCTTTGCCTCGATTTGCAGCTTTCAAAGCAGCTTGTCGAGGCTGTTTTCCAGTGAAAATTCCCTGTTCATTGCCGTCTTTGTCCCGTAAAACAAAATTTCTCATGTTGGATATAAAGATCACCTCATAAATTATTTACTAAACACTGTTTAAGTCTTTATATATATATACTTTTCTGAAAATGTTGCCGATTGTATTTGATTTATGAAAAATTCCCCTTATATCATAAAGGACATATAAACTAAATTTGTCATATTGCTTACAAAATGAGGATCTATGTAGTCTTTGGATGCTGACCTCAGTTATTACCCTGGCGGAATATTTTTTTTCCAATTACTGCATAAGCTCTTCCCCTGAGCTTTTTTTGAGCTGAGTCTCTTTTTTCTTAATATATCCCTTATAACCAGAAGATGTTCTTTTAATGGTCTTTCCATTGTCATGTCACAACCTCTTGATTTTGCTCTGAAAGCTGAACAAAAAAATAACTATACACTATTATTTATGGAACTCTACTCGAAAAAGTAGGACTAGTTATCGATAAGTTTACTAGTGCAATAGTTTTGAAAATCTTTGGTCTAAAAATTCAAATGAATATTTACGGACTTATTTCCAAAAATAAATTTATTTAATTACCCAGTTTTAGAACTCATGTAATTAGTTTTATTAGAACTTATGAGTGGAACTAAAGAATTAATAGTATTTAAACCTTTAACTGATGAAACATAAAGTTGATCATAACGTCAAAAGTATTTGATTTTGTTCCTTTAGTTCATAGTCCTATTCAATTTAAAGAATGAGAGGTATAATGGAATGAAAGTTATAGGTATTGTAGGAAGTCCCCGCAAAAATGGAAACACAAACACTCTCTTCCAGCAGGTCCTTGAAGGAGCGGTCGAAACTGGGGCAAAGACTAGGACTTTTTTCCTTAACTAAATGAAGTACAGTGGCTGTCAGGCCTGTGATTACTGTAAGTCTCATGAGAAGTGCAAACTTGAAGATGACCTTGTAGAGCTTTTCAAAGAATTAGCAGAAGCTGATGGCGTTATTTTCGGGGTTCCTATTTATTTTGGTCAGTTTTCAGGCCAGATGAAGCTCTTCTTGGATCGTTGCTATTCCCTAATAAATTCAGATCATTCTACCCGCCTTCCATGTGGAAAAAAAGCCATAATTGTGGTAGCCCAGGGTATGCCTGATCCTGCAGCATATAAAGGGGTCTATGAAGAATTTGGAGGCCAAATTTCCCGCTTTATGGGAATGGATGTCAAGGATACTCTTGTTGCAGCTGGATACCATACTCCAGGAGAAGTAAAGAATGATGCCGAGCTTATGAAGAAAGCAAAAGCTGCCGGCTTGAAGCTATTCAAATAATGGCAAAGTGAAGAATGGTCAGAAGGGACATGCGAGACGTTTCCTCACTTAGATCTTTCGGGCTGGATAAAGGAAGTCTTAACATGGATACTCTTGAAGTAATTTACACTAGGAGAAGCATTCGAAAATACACCGAAAACTTAGTTTCTTGGGGGCTTGTTATAGAATTGCTCAAGGTTGCAATGAGCGCTCCATCTGCAGTTAATCCCAATCCCTGGGTACTTCATTGTTACTGATGAGCAAAAATTGTTTGAGAAGATTCCCATATTCAGTCCACATGCAAGCATGTGCAGGTAAACTCCCCTTGAAAATCCTTGTCTGTGGGGATACGACTCAGGAAATAGCTCCTGGGTACTGGATGCAGGACTGTTCGGCAACAACCCAGATTCTTCTACTTGCAGCTCATGCTTTGGGGCTTGGAGCAGTCTGGACGGGAATCTATCCTATTAAGGATAAAATTGAAAGGTTTATTAAAGCTTTTGCGTTACCTGATAACCTAATCCCTTTGGCTTTTGTACCCTATCCTGTCTAGAAATCAGAACCTCAGTATCAATACTGAAAAGAGAAAGTTTATCATAAAATGATAATGTCAAAAAAGAATAAAGCTTTAAAACCTGCAAAATTAAAAATTTGTACTCCATCAGAAAACAATGGAAAATAGAGTATCTTAGGATTTCGAATCTGTAAAAAAATATTTAATGGGCCAAATTTGTCTTTAAAGGCCTGTTCAGCGAATTCGAGATTTGCTGTCAAAAAATACAATGAATTAAGAGATTATCTTAAATTGTGATTTTCAATTAGTTGTGCAAAATCAAGTCCAACAGGCCTCTAAGCAGAATTCTTGCATTATGCAATTTCTGTTTAATATTATCGATTTATAAGTTCAGCTGCGTAAGTCCTACTATCATTTCAAAGAATTTCTGCAGAGATAATTCCTACATTGCTTATATATATTTAATACAGTTAGAAATTTCCTAAGTTTTCAAAAATCAATAATAGAGGTTAAAGAATAGAATAGTCTGATTTTATACTACTTCCCCAGTTTAATCATTTTTCTCCAAAAGCATAAAGGTCATGTGTGCTTCTTGATGATATCAGATCTCAATCTATAACGACTTTAAAGTCTCAGTAAAGTGATCCTGCAGCTATAATATCGTCCCTTACCCCTAATCAAAGAGTGGCGTTTCTGTCTTTTGCAATCAGATGCAATATAATTGTGGTAATTTTCCTTGTCAAAGTAAGAATTGCTTTTTCATACCCAATTGATTTCTTCTTCAGATTTATAAAAATTATCTTAACTTGCTATTTTTCTTTCT
>PMJC01000430.1 GCA_003157235.1 Methanosarcina sp. | reverse complement strand
GACTGGGTGGCGTCCGCCTTTATGAGGGTGTTGTATTTCATCTGCGGCACTTACTGCCGTAGCTGTCATTGAAATTATTACAAAAAAATACCACCAAAATAGCTAGTATATTTTTTCTTCTTTCAAATGCTAGTTTTCCCATTTAATATAAACCTCAGATTTTTGTTCTCAATTCGATGCGATTTTAACATGGTTCTTAGATACACTTCCATCGGCATAAGTTCTGTATATATTATAGAACTTATGCTGTTAAACCGAGGAAACAATAATATTTAAACCATTACTGTTTCAACTAAAAATTAGAATCATCACAGTAAATGTTAACACTTTCAAAAAATTAGAATCATGGATTTCTCCTCAGTACATGTGTACCTCTACTAATCTTATGAAAATTTCGATAAACCTTCGATTTCAACAAATTGCTTTTATATACCTTATAAACAACCAATCAAAAATTGAGATTTACCGAAATTCTCTAGAGTTGAACCACGACAAGCATGGAAGGAAAAAAATATTTGAGTAACTTTTCATCTTTTTTTGTGCTTTCCATGATTATACAATACTTCTTGGCTTAAATTTCAATATTTATATTATAAGGTTATTTAAAATTATTTAGTATTTAAAATTATTTATGTACTAAATAAATTAAAATGCGCTATAAAAACTATTTTATCTGCAAAATAAGATATAAAATCGTTTTTTATATGAAATATTATACTCAATTTATTTCATATAATCATATCCACAACTATTTAAAAGATATATTCTTTGAAATTGGTAGAATGTATTTTTCTGATTTTGATGCTATCTGTACTGATAGTGATCATATACATCTTTATGTTGACACTGAACAACAATATTTCCCCCCAAGATATTTGTATTCTGTTTAAATACAAAATTTCTAAAAGTGACTATGGTTTATAATCCAGTGATTTCTGATTCATGGACTAAATTTGCAGGAAAAGAGTATTCTTCTTAATATTGATACCTCAAGGCTTCAATCATGAGGATATTTTCAAAGGATTGTATCCAATTTCAAAATCTAGTGATTTTTTTCAGTTTTACGCCAATCACTTAATTTTGGAACTGAGTTATACGGAGATTGGAATTAATTATAAAAAACATAACTTTACTTGTTTTTAATCATAATTTTGTATGATTTTAGCAAGTAATGCTATGAACAGTGAAAAATATTTACATCCTTTCTGTATTCTGCTTATGTTTTTGCGAAATAGATTAGTACAGAGTTTGTGAGAATATATAAATTTTCATCGATCTATGCCCGATTAAATGCAAAAAAGAGAATAAGTACTTCATAGATGATAAAAAATTGTCACCCTTTGCATCAATTTTCGGGCTACTGGTTATATTATGTAGTTAACCTACATGGATCTTCACCAGAAAACTCTCCAAGTAGATTATTGATTTTCATACTCTTTGTTAGCCATTTAGGATATGACTAGACTAATTACATTATGAGCAATTTAAAGAGCTTTAGGTGATTTTTGGAAAAATTTTATCTTCATAAGGGTTTTCAAAAAGGGTAGAATGCTCCTTTTTTAAGGTTTTGAGGGTCTTATGGTCTAATTTTGTGTCAGTGAGTGTTTTTACTTTAGAAAGCTGGTCAAACACTAATTTTTTTGTAACTATTCAGCCTGATTAAAACAACATTAAGCCATCTTTATTAAAATTTAATTGGTAAATTCAGATGAGCTGACTACCTTAAATTGTCTCCATTGATTGTGCTTTTTATTTAAAAGAATTTCGATAAACGTCTGATTTTCACGAATGATCTATATACCATTATCAGCATATTATTAAATATTGAAATTTATCAAAATTCTCTTAAAACTTTTACTTAATTGTTTCAAGCTTTTGACTTTTGCTGAGCAATTTCACTTGCTTTGTCATATGCTTTCATTGCATCTTGATGATTGTTTAATTTACCAAAAGCAAGTCCTTTATTGTTCCAAGCATCTGAATTCTGCGGATTGATTTCAATCGCTTTGTCATATACTTTTATTGCTTCATCGAATNNTTATTTAATTTATATAGAGCACTTCCTTTATTGTACCAACCGGTTGAATCCTGCGGATTTATTTCACTTGCTTTTCCATATAGATTTATTACTTCATCGGATTTATCTAAATTATTCAGAGCAACTACTTCATTTTTCCAATCATCTGAATCCTGAATCATTGTTTTTTCATATGCTTTTATTGCTTCATCTGCATGTCCTAATTTCGATAGATTGAGTCCCTTTTTAAACCGAGAATCTGAATCCTGCGTCGCACCTGCGTGACTCAATAGGATAAAAAGCACCAGCATAGTGATTCCTAAAGCCTTTACGAGTATATACCCTCTACTTGCTTTATTATATGTCAATTTGTTCATTATTTGCCTCTGAAGTGGGTTTCGGTATTAATGATGAAAAATAACTTCAATAATACAAATTGATAATACTTCGTTCTACAAAGTAAACTTTTCTACTGAGCAATTATATTTTTAAACTTATAAAAATAAACTTTGCATAAATATTCATTGTTTACTCCATTAAAATTTTCGAAGATCCGTCCTGAGAACAATATTTTAACTTGCAAGGCAGCTATTCAGAAGGAAAACTTTTATTCTAGATTCCGATGCAATTCCAAAAAAACTACATTTTAAAGTAATAAATCAAGTCCAAAAAAATGATGCATAGCTTTTCCTAAAATAAATGTATGATGAACTCAATGAACTCTGTATTTTGTGATGAAGACAGAGGATACAGATCCATTCAGAATTTACAGAATCATCTGTACACGTCCTTATTTTTCAATATCCTTTTTCATCCATGACTGATCGGGTTCACTAGTTTTAGAGAATAGCTCCTCGATTGCCATCGAGTACTTACTCCCATTACTTTTAATATCAGAACGTATCTTCATAAAATAAGACAGTGCTGCTATAGGTAAAGAGTAACCAATTCCATAGATAGCCAGGTTGATTTCTTGCTGTTCAAAAATCACGCTTAAAAAGTTGACTCCCAGCACGACTACAGTAAGTCCTACTAAACTCAATTCCATCTCCTCAATGTTATTCATCTTCAGCGACTCCGGTAAAGGAAGCACCTGGAAAAACAATTGGTAAAAACTAAGTGAAGTGAGGAAAAGTATCGTACCAATTAAAAAGAAATGAACAGTCTCCACAAATCCAACAATAATAACACCTTTTGTACCTGTTTTTGTTATTTCGGCAACCAACTCTACCAGCAAGTAAATCAGATCAATGCCGCCTTTAATGAACAGAATACAAGCCGCAGTCGCCAACCCAATAACCGGAATTAACCCAAAGAATCGCATTCCGGGAATAAATTTCACTATTTTCATTACAGATGCCTTCTTTATAGTGGATAGTCCTCGATAACGTAATTATGGACCTGAAATGTTCACTCAGGTTGACTGGATAAAATTTTTTAATTGTTTGATGATGATGCCAAAAAATGAAATTTCGAGTTTGTGCTAGGTGAATTTTGATATTATTGACCTTCCAGTTCTTTTAAGAACTGCAAAACCTATCCCAGAGCTCAGGTTCATAATTTCAATTGTAACTGTTATTTTTATGTGTATTGTTATAGCTATTGTTATAACTATTGTTCTATTTCATTTAGTGTTTCAACAATTTCATTATTTGTCATCTTTAGAAGCTATGAATCTCTTTTAAATCTTTATACTCGATTTTAAATTTTAAAATCATGATGTAACTTTTTTTATGGACTTTGTGAGAAAAGAATATAAAATTGCAAGAGAACTAACCATAGCAAGTATCCTACTCCTAGCAAACCAACACAAAAGAGGTACAGATATAGCAAAAGCATTAGGTGTTTATAGGAATACGGTTTTATTTTTTTAAATTAATATATGTGACTATTTTATGTAGTATTTCCTTCTTTTTCTTATATATGAGCCAGAGATTCGACTATTAAGTCAGAAAATGAACAATTTTGGGGCGATTTTTTGCATTTTCTTGAGTCATGATAGAGTTTCTATCCTAATGAATATTCAAAAAACCTACTGTAAGAGCTGAGATTAAGTCATTTTTGACGGGCTGGGAAAGATGTAGGTCTGTTATAATTCATTATATAGGACTACATAATTTTCGTACTAATTAGTTTAAGTTAGTACTATCTGGAATATATGCAAAAAGCATATAACAAATTAAATTTATTTGTGAATTATAGGTATGCAAGTACCTTAAAATAGACTTTCCATCCAGCTGCAGGCATCTCTTAACCTGCAGCTCACAAGATCAACTTTTTGATATATGAGATCAGTCTGATCACTTAAATTAATAAAAAGCTAAGTAATTGATGGCTTTCGAAAACGCTATGGTTGTTATTTGTATGCTTGATGATAAAATTAAGATAAAGCAAGCGATA
>PMJC01000219.1 GCA_003157235.1 Methanosarcina sp. | reverse complement strand
AAATCACTAAAGCAGAAGTTTCTAGAATATCAGAGCAACCTTTTAGGAGCTAACGGAGACAATAATCTTTAGAGAAACTAGCACTATCGAGGATTTCGATAAACCCTTTAATTTAGTCATATGCTAATAAATGTATATAAGTGACTTGTGAAAATCAGAGATTTATAGGAAAGCTCAAGCTGTGAATGATATGCTCATACTGATTCATGAAACAAAAAATCCCTAATCAAGATCAACTTAGAAAGTAGAAGCTGAAATAAATGCAGGATATAGCTTAAAAAAGTAGGATTTACGCATATGAGGTACAAAATCAATCGCAGTGCATGTGTATAGTATATTTAGCAGGGCAAAATACCCTGAGAAAATAAAAGGGGAGAAAATTGAATGGGAAATAAGGATGATGTAGTGAAGTCGAGAAGCAAAGAGTAGATAATAAGAAAAGAGAATCTACTGTTACAATAGAAAAAGTAAGTAAAACAATGAAAATAGCACTTGAACAAAAAACTGCAACTTATATACTTCTTTTTGTACAGAGTTTGGATAATTTTGAGGAAGCAGATACGTTCACAACGTTGTACATTAAGGCAGTAAACAACATTCTCGAGTCCAACAATGAAACTTATAGAATAGACAAAAATGAGGGCAGAAAAATAATCGCAGAAACCGATGAGAGATTCGTATATGGGAAAGGAGTAGGTGAAGAATGTGAAGAAGACGGACGAAATAAACGAGCTATTCGCTATTTCACCTAGGTAGTTTTAAATCAAACGTTTCTATTTTTAGATAAACAATGTTAATAAAATATTGAGTGTTTCGATACTCTCTAGCATTTATTTGTATTAACTGTGCAATACTGTTAATGCTTTTCAAAATGTCGCTAATGATTCTGGAATCAAAGTAATTTAAAATTCCATCCCAATACCTTTTAATGATTTTAGGAACTTCAATTATTGTTGTCAATCACACTCACATCGAACTTTTTCAGAAATTTGAACATTTTAATATTTTCGAACACTATCATATTGAAAAATTCAGATTACTCAAATGTCCAACAGGAATTGTAAAAGGGTGTTATGCATGGATACTGAAAACCAGTCTTCTGAGAAAAATGTGACTAATTCAGGGTATGATGTCATAATTATAGGAGCAGGGCCTGCAGGAATGTTTGCAGCCTACGAGCTTGCTGCGATCCATTCGCTCAAAATACTTATTGTGGATATGGGCAGAGATATAGAGAAACGTCTGTGCCAAATGAAAACTCATACTTACTGCATGCACTGCATTCCGTGCGACATTATGTGCGGTGTAGGAGGCTGTGGGACTTTTTCGGATGGAACTCTGAACCTGAGGCCTGATGTGGGAGGAGATCTGGCAGCTCTGACAGGAGACCATATTAAAGCTTGGGAACTTGTCGAAAAAGTGGACAAGATCTTTCTTGAATTCGGAGCTCCCCGTGGAGTCCTGTTGGCTGAAGGCCCAGATATCGAGGAGCTAAAGCGAAGGGCTGCATCTGTGGGAGCCCGCTTTCTCGAGATAAAACAGCGACATATTGGTTCGGATAATGCTCCTACAGTAATAGGGCGCTTCAAACAGGATCTTATTAATAAAGGGGTGAACTTCATGCTTGAAACCGAGGTAAAAGACCTGCTGATCGAGGAAGGAATCTCCAAAGGTGTCGTACTCTCTGATGGGCGGCTAATCCCTGCTCATTACGTGCTCTTATCTCCAGGGAGAAGGGGGTGTGATTGGGTTTCGGAAGTGATTGAAAAACATAGGATAGAAGCTCGATACGATGGAATTGACATAGGCGTAAGAGTAGAAGTTCCTGCAATTATTATGGATCCAGTAACGAAAATCAACCGCGACCCCAAGTTTCACATCCAGACCCGCCGTTATGATGATTTTGTCCGGACATTTTGTACCAATAAGCATGGTTTTGTAGTAAAGGAAGAATATGATGATTTTATAGCAACTAATGGCCACTCTCTGACAAACCTAGAATCAGAAAATACAAATTTTGCTTTCCTTGTGCGCGTTGAACTTACCGAGCCTATAGAAAATACCACCAAATATGCTCGTTCAATTGCAAAGCTTGCAACTACAATCGGAGGGGGAAAACCGGTTTTACAGCGTATGGGAGACCTTAGACGCGGCCGAAGATCCACAAAAGAACGCCTTGTCAAAAATCTTGTTGTAAACACGCTCAAAGATGTCACTCCCGGTGATATTTCAATGGCTCTGCCTCACAGAATAGTTATGGATATAATCGAAGGTCTTGAAACCTTAAACGAGATCATCCCTGGTGTAACTTCAGACTCAACTCTACTGTATGCTCCTGAAGTCAAGTTCTATGCAATGCACCTAAACGTGGACAGGCAGATGGAAACCAGCATCAAAAACCTTTTTGCTGCAGGAGATGGTGCAGGGCTTTCAAGGGATATAGTCAACGCGGCTGCTACAGGGATTATGGCAGCTGAAGGGATAATCAAGAAGGAGAAAACAAAAAAGGAGTCAAAAGGTGAAATATAAAAAAGGCAAATCTAGGAGTATAAGAATATAATCATTCAGTGTACAATCACAGTTGAGGTGGTGGCACCCCGCAGCAAGCTGCGGGGGTATTCGAATGAAATAAACATCCTATTA
>PMJC01000356.1:220-5651 GCA_003157235.1 Methanosarcina sp. | reverse complement strand
TATGTAGCAATGAAACAAGAAAAATATAAATTTTGTCAGCATAATATTAACTTTTCATTCGAGTTCTAAATTAAAATATTTAAGCAGTATTATATAGTGCAAGTTGAAGATACGTAATAAATCGGAGTCCTGGATTATCAGAAACTGGTCTATGGAGATATACATGCCAATTGATCCTACAATTAACTTTGGAAAAGAAAGAGTATTTGTTGATAGAGAACTCTGTATTCAGGCTTTCAGAGAGAACATCCAAAATTCAGGAACTCGAAAATACAATATTTTATTTTACCATGGTATCGCTGGCATCGGAAAAAGCAAATTGCAAGAAGAGTTGAAAAAGATACTGGATGAAGAATACCCCTATATATTTTGGGTTTCTACTGATTTCGACGTAAGTACTTTTCGGGACATAAGTACATTTCTCATAACTTTACGAAATAAAATCCAGGAAAAATGTGATGCAGAATTTCACCTTTTTAATGCTGTTCATGCGATATACTGGAAAAAAGCTCATCCTGAAATTCCACTCCAAAAACAAAATTATCCCTTGATTGAGAAAGGGGGATTTTTAGAAAAGATTATAAACGTTCTTGAGAGCTCTGGACAAATTATATTAGCGTGGGAAATCCTAAACAGAGCTACAGAAGATGGCTTCATCTACACAACATTGACATTTCCAAAGTTGAATTATTTGAGCCGAATAGGATCAAAGAATTACTGCCAGCTATTTTTGCCGCTGATTTTTCTGAATACTTATATGAAAATTCGAACGTATACATTTTTATTGACACTTACGAAGCTCTCTGGAAAGGTATAAGGGATAAAAATACTTTACATCAAAATGATAAATGGATAAGGGATGACCTTATCTCAAACATGCCTGGAATTTCATGGTTAATATCTGGGAGAGAAAAATTACTATGGGCTTCTATATGTGATCCAGACTGGGAAATGTTTCTGGAACAACACCAAGTAGAAGAGCTTCCAGAAAACGAGTGTATCAAATTTTTGGAAAATTGTTGTATTGAAAATGAAGATATTCGAGATATAATAATTGAAGCTAGTGAAGGAGTTCCTTACTATCTAAACTTGTCTGTAGATACTTTTGAAAAGATAAAAATCTACAAAAAAAGACAGCCAATTTCAGAAGACTTCGGAAAGACACAACCAGAAATCTTCAACAAATTTGTGGAATACCTGGATAAAAATGAAACACGCTCTCTCGAAGTACTCTCAGCAACTAATTTATGGGATCGAGATCTGTTCGAGATATTAATGACAAAGTTTGATCTAGGACTTCAAGTTTGTACCTTTTCAGATCTGATCAAGTATTCATTTATCAAAGAAGACACTAATGGAAAATATTCTATTCATCAGTTGACGAGAAAAAGCCTTAGGGAATATCAAGATCCTGTTAACAGAAAAAATGTTTATAAATTCATGTTTGAGCACTACAAAAACAAACTAGAAAAAATGGATACTAAATCAATCACTCCAGAACACGAAAAAGCCCTAAACGAAGCCTTTTATCACGCAAAAAAAATACTTGAAACCAAAAATTAGCTCAATTGGGTTATTGCTGCTTCAGGTACGTTCAAAAGTGCAGCACTTTGGCAACTAATTACCCCTATATATGAAGAAACACTGCAAATTCTGGAAGTAAAACTCGGAACTGAACATCAAGATGTTGGAACAGCCCTAAACAATCTCGCAGAACTCTATTGTCTGATGGGAGATTAAGAAAAAGCACTCAAACTTTATCAAAGGGCACTTGAAATCTATGAAAAGGTTCTGGGAGCCCAACACCCATCTATTGCAACAAACCTAAACAATCTCGCTGGACTCTATCGTCAGATGGGAGATTACGAAAGAGCACTCAAACTTTATCAAAGCACAGGAAAAAGTTCAAATTATCCAAAACAATAGAAATTTGTTTCGTTGTTGTGTATATTTTTTTGTATTAAAAATTATGTGTTTTCGCCATTTTAGCCAAAAAATTAAGACACTAAAAACGAAATTTGAGGACATTTTCAACAAAATTTAAGGAACTATGCACATATATTACTAAAATATATGTAAAAATTAAATAGCCAAAAAGCTGCTATATTTATCCCGCGAAGGATATAAAATAAATGAAAATTAAGTAACTAGTTAACCTACAAATTGAATTTATTCAATCTATGTAGATAAAGTTCCTTTATTGTACCAAGCTCCTTAGCTGCGGATTAATTTCAGTTGCCTTGTCATATGCTTTTATTGCTTCATCGAACTTGCCTAATTTAGCTAGAGTTATTCCTTTATTGTACCAAGCATCTGAATCCTGAGGATTAATTTCAATTGCTTTGTCATACGCTTTTACTGCTTCTTCATACCTGTTTAAATTACCAAGAGTAGCTCCGGTATTTTTCCAAGCATCTGAATCACGAGGGTTAATTTCAATTGCTTTGTCAAACGCTGTTATTGCTTCATCGGATTTATTTAAATGATACAGAACAAGTCCTTTATTGCTCCAAGCTTCTGATCTCTGCGGATTAATTTCAATTGCATTGTCATATGATTTTATTGCTTCATCAGACTTATTTAAATTAGAGACATTGTTGCTGCCGGATTTCGAGATATCTGCAAAGGGTCCAGCACCTACGAAACTCACTAGGATTAAAAGAACCAGCATAGTACTTCCTAAAGCCGTTATGAGGACATGCCCTATAATTGCGTTATGATATATCGCTTTTTTCATTTTCAGCCTCTTGAAGTGGTTTTAGATATTAATGATGAAAAATAACTACAAAAATACAAATGAATAATACTTCAATCTATAAAGTAAACTTTTCTACTAAAAAAATATATTTTTGAATTTATTAAAATATTTTTTTATATGAATATTAGTTGTCGAATTCATCCAAATTTTCAAAAAAATCATGAGAACAATATTTTAATTTACAGGTAGCTATTAAGAAGAAAAAATTTTAATCTGGATTCCTATACAAGTCAAAAAAACTCCATTGTAATGTAGAACATAAATATCTAAAAAAAAATGATGCAGGGATTTGAGCACAAAACATATGCATCTTTAAAAAAGATAAATTCAGTTTTGTGTGGCAAAGAAAAGAATACAGAGACAATTAAAATTTACAGAATTTTTGGTATACTGCCAGTCTATTTTTTATCGTTGTCTTTTTTGTAGAGACTTTTTATTACTTTCCGCTTTTTTGATTGATTATTGGCAATTGCTAGCGTAATTAATGATAAATTTTTACAATTAAAAGATATTAAAAAGTTTCTAAATTGAGAGATTCTAGACCCAAAACAGCAGTTCTAAATATAAAATGATTATAATTGCATATACTCATATGAAAATGATAATATCGATGGATATTGTTTATATATTTAAGGCATTGGCTGATGAAAACAGAATACGAATACTGAATCTTTTAAGAAGCAGTGAATTATGTGGCTGCGATATTGAATCAGTCCTGTGCGTTAAACAGTCCAACGCTTCCAGACACTTAAATAGGCTGAAAATTGCAGGAATCATTGTTTCTAAACAAAAGTCTCACTGGGTCTATTATCGACTTAATAGTGTAATTTTTCAATGATTTCCCTTCCTTTTAATCGTCATCAACAACGAAATAGAGAAAATCAGCGTTTGTAAAGAAGATTTAGAATTACTGAAGAAGATCAAAGCAAGTGGTAGAACGTGCAATTGACTGAAAAATTATTCAGTTTATCAAAAAGCATATAGGTGTTCGTTTTGGAAAAATCTATTGTATCAAAATTATTTTTTCTAAACCGCTATTTAACCCTATGGATTTTTTTATCTATGTTTATCGGTGTGGGTTTAGGCTTCGTCTATCCAAGATTTGCAGGCTTTTTAAAAAATTTATCTGTAGGCACTACATCTATTCCCATTGCCATTGGTTTAATAGTTATGATGTATCCTCCCCTAGCAAAAGTCAAATACGAGGAATTAGGAAAGGTATTCAAAAATCACACAGTATTAGGATTATCCTTGCTAGAAAATTGGGTCATTGGTCCTATTTTGATGTTTGTATTGGCGATTATATTTCTTAGAGCTTATCCTGAGTATATGGTAGGTGTCATTATAATTGGTTTGGCCAGATGTATCGCAATGGTGATTGTTTGAAATACCCTAGCAGATGGGGATAATGAGTATGCTGCAGCTTTAGTTGCCTTCAATTCTATCTTCCAGTTCGTTTTTTATTCCATTTTTGCTTACTTTTTTATAACCACACTACCCGGGTGGCTTGGACTTAGTGGTATGGAAATACATGTATCCATGGGAGAGGTAGCTCAAAGTGTCGGTGTTTATTTAGGGATTCCTTTTGTATCTGGATTTTTAACCCGCTATTTCTTACGTCCTTCAAAAGGAGCTGAATGGTATGATAACAAATTTATTCCTAGAACAGGTCCAATTTCGCTTTATGCTCTATTATTTACGATTATTGTAATGTTCTCTTTAAAAGGTGAATATATTGTTACCCTGCCACTAGATGTTGTAAGAATTGCAATTCCACTCTTAATTTATTTTGTAATTATGTTCGGAATCTCTTTCTTCATCTCCAAAAAAATGGGTATTAACTACGCACAAACAACATCTCTTGCTTTTACCGCAGCAAGTAACAACTTCGAGCTGGCAATTGCAGTCGCAGTAACAGTTTTTGGCATTAATTCAGGGCAGGCATTTGCAGCGGTAGTAGGCCCTTTAATTGAAGTGCCAGTTATGATCGGACTTGTGAATATAGCACTTTATTGGAGAAAGAAATATTTTTCTGTTGATTATTCGTGATTAAGCAAAATATGATAGCTATTTATTCCAACATAGTAAAAAGTGATTTGGATAAGCTGAATAAAAATCAAGCCAAGAGAATATCAATACAATTAATATCAAAATTAAAGGAGTGATATTTTATGGTAAAAATGATAATTTTTGACCCTGCAATGTGCTGTTCCACGGGGTTATGTNNATCCACAAGTCTTTGTGGATAACATAGTTATAAATTAAATACTTAACCGAGATGGTGTTGATGTGTTACCAGTAACTATTGTTGACGGTAAAGTAGTCAAGACTAAAAAATATTCTACAAACGATGAGTTGCTTAAATTTTTGAATGTACCAGAAAGTTATATAAAGGGAAAAGAAAAGTCTGCGACTCAGGACTCCTGTTGTAGCGATGGTCATTGCTAACATTAAGCCAATTAGGTGAATATATTGTTTGAAACATTTAACCCCAAAAAAATAAAACTTACTAAATATTTATTTTTTACAGGTAAAGGCGGCGTTGGGAAAACATCCACTGCCTGTGCTACTGCTGTGACTCTAGCGGATGAAGGGAAAAAGGTTTTGCTGATTAGTACTGATCCTGCTTCAAATCTGCAAGATGTATTTAACATCGAGTTAAATAATAAAGGG
>PMJC01000356.1:0-209 GCA_003157235.1 Methanosarcina sp. | reverse complement strand
TAGTAATTAAAAATATGGAAGAACAGCTTTCAGGTTCGTGTACTGTTGAAATAGCTGCCTTTAATGAGTTTTCAGCATTTATAACTGATGAAAAGACAGAGCAAGAATATGACTATATCATTTTTGATACAGCCCCTACTGGACACACTCTTCGATTGATGCAGCTGCCTTCAGCCTGGAGTAATTTCATAAGCGAAAGTACACATGGA
>PMJC01000257.1 GCA_003157235.1 Methanosarcina sp. | reverse complement strand
CCCGCCATTTTGGCTCTACATGAGATAATCGGCGGTATGAGAATAAAAATGCAAGCGAAAGCCGTGTTTTAGATTATATCATGAAAACATCTCAGTTTCAAAATCTAGTGATAAAAGTAAGTGTAACATCATTACATAAATTTATAATTTTAAAATTGTGTAATGATGTTACGGCACAACAATGGTAACTATAAATCTAACTTTTAATAACTTTTCTGCATTGCCTATTCTCCGAGACTTTCTAGGTCGATTTGACAAAAGTTATGAATACACTACACGAGGAGTTTTTCGAAGAAAAATTCCTCCAATATGTCCTATTTGCGATAATTCTATGGTTCACAATGGCTACAACTCATATACCAAACAAGGTCTTGGAGAAATCAGTATTGGTAGATACAAATGTACAAATTGTGGAAATACGGAGGAAGAAGACCATAGTTTTTGGGAAGATCTGAAGACTTTAATTTTTGATTCTTTCAATGATTTTTTCCAGCTACTAAGATATCATAACGTTTCCTATGACGGAATATCTGCTATAATGGACTTTATATATCCAAGATCAAGAAGCACCATTTTAAGAGAATTCAACAAACAAATGGAACAAGAGAATCTTCCAGAATTAGAGAATATACGTATAGTACACTATGATGAACAGCATCCAAAGGAAGGACGTTGTCAGAAATACCGTCTAACCATACTTGATGCAAGAACTCAGCAACCATTAGCAGATGAACTTTTTGATGATAAAAGTTCGGAAACCATCAAAAAATTCCTGGAAGACAATCTCGATACTTCAGAACCTGTGTTTATGGTTACGGATTTTGACCCCAGATATCCAGAAATATTAAAAGAAGTTTTTGGAGAAAAATTAGTTCATCAATATTGTCTGATGCATCTTAACAAGCTTATAGTGAGTGATTTTCCAAGAAAAACAACCATTGAGCAAGAGTTATTGAAATACAGATTATTGAACATATTTTACAATCGCGAAAGTGAAATTAAATTCTTGGAAGAGCTCCAATCTGAGGAGCTTATCACAATTGGTAATGAAAAAAAGCACAAAGAATGGATTAAATACGCAAAAAAAGAATTTGATGAATTTAGACATAAATTAAAGCTTAAAAGAAGACGAAATAGAGAGAATCTTCCATTCCATAGTCTTGAAAAGTCAAAAAATAACTTTGATGAATTAATGAAACAAATAAGAACATATGAAGAAGTAATTCAANNAAACGATTGAGGATGATTAATAAAAACTGGTTGAATCTTACTTTGTTTCATTATCTTCCAGGAGCTCCAGCGACTAATAATCCTATTGAAAGCTATTATTCGAAAAGTCTAAAAACTGATAGCAAGAAGCAGTTTAGGACGGATAATGGAATTGAGAATCAGATAAAACTTACTAAAATGAAAAGATCAAATCTGTTCAAGAAACCAGAGAAGTCACTTATAGAGTTGTTCAGATTATTTACCCCATTTAAGTTTTAGCGAGCTATTTTGAAAGAATTTTAATTGAGGGTAGTAGCGGAGCATATCGATTTTAGTACAAAAAGAAAGTGAAATAAAACATTTAGGTAACAAATTCTTTGGTTTTCCTGCTAAATAACTTATTTCTCTAGAATACTTGGAGTTTATTTAGATAGTAAACAGGGAAAACTGTGTTCTAAGAATGAAAAAATGAAAAATCACTAGATTATGGAATTGTGTCCAACCAAAAGGATATTATTATTGCATTTCAACTTTTGCAAAATACCATTATGGGCTTCTGGATAGGCTCTAATGCCATCCATCGTTTAGGATGCTATAGTCATCACGATACTTACTCATTGCAACAAGGTATTCATCTAGTATATTTTGCTGAATGCCAAATAAATTGTCTATCCTTTCATCATTGTATCTTCCTTCTTCGAGTAGTTCAAGCGCATCTCTAGTCGGTTTAGCTAAGAGATAACTGTAATTCGACTGTATCTTCTCTACTATATCCCTTACTTTGTCAATTGTTCTTTTATTCTGCATGTTCTTAATGTAGTAATTAAGCCGCTGTAAGTCTTCTAGAAAATTTAGGTGCTCTTCTGGTGTTGGGGGAAACATATTAAATTATATTGCAATGATAACATATAAAGTTTGGGTCGTACATTCGATATCCGACAAGGCTTCCTATGATACATTGGGTAGACCACTTAAAAGCTGGCTTTCACTCATTGTTTATCAAATATATGTTCTCAAATCCATGTTACTGTTTACCTTTTTTCATCTAACACTTGATTAAAAACACTTGAAAAATTTGAAGGATAACTTCAAATAGTTTCCAATAGTATTAATAATGGGATTGGACGCAAATAGGGGTAATAAGTCTCCTAAATGTTTTAATAAGGATTGCTAGCCTTTCTTCACAAATATACTTGGGGGAGTATATTTTCGAAGTACTGTACTAGGGGATACAGGAATGAAGGTTTGCAACTCAAGGAGACGTGTACTATTTTACAATTCCCTTTACTTTCTATTTGCGGACTAATCTAAGGCTGAGTAAGCCTCACATATAAGAAAGGTTAACGAGCGAGTTTGGGAGTGGGGGTTATAGATAAAAAAGTATC
>PMJC01000419.1 GCA_003157235.1 Methanosarcina sp. | reverse complement strand
AGAAAATGCTTTATTTTGTTTTAAGTGTGGGCTGCCACTTACGCAGGAAACTGCAACAACAGTAGAATCCGTAAAAACCGATTATATGCAACTCGCAGATCTAGACAAAATTAGAGAAATGAAAAATACATTAAAACAAGAACTAGAAGAAATCTCTAGGTTAAAAGAGATGATATTCAAAGCAGGGAAATAATTTTCTCATAGAGCTGATCCTAAAACTCAAAATGATATCTTTCGATCTCAAATTCCAAATGACTACCAAGCATTGATTGCTTATAACGAAGCTCAAAAAGTGGAAGTCAAGCTATTTGATGAATTGCTAAAAGATTTAGTTGTGGCAATGCCTGAACCAGAGCAAATAATAGGAAGCTACGCTTGTCAATTCATGAGTCTCTATTCTGTGCCATTCAGAAAGTGTACTCTTAGTTATCTAGCCGTTGCGCATATAGTCTATTTCAGAATGCAACTGAAAAAGGACAAAAAGAAAACGCACCGCATTTCAGTGCACCATCAAAACTCTTCAACAATCTAGATATTATCCCAACTTTGCAGACATGGATCTTCTTATCCGCATTACCAGTAACCGGATTAGAACCTGATTTCATCGTAGATTCTACAGATTTAGAACAACCACATTCGAGATATACAATTAAATGAAACATGGGCAAAGCAAAGAACATAATTATCATCAAGGCTCATATGTATGTAGGTGTAAGGACTAACATAGTCGCTTCTGTGATCCTAACTCATGGGAATTGAAATAACTCTCCACGGCTTAGCTAGTTGATTAATCAGGCATCCGAAGGCTTCACAGTCAATGAAGTTTATGTTGACCTAACTCATTCGTCTCGCAAAAATTTTGACGTAGTAAATGTATTGTTGGGAAGCAATATGCATATATGTATATATATGTATATATGTATATATATACTAATTTTAATAAAATAGTGAAAGTCTTTCGAACATTTTCGATGAATCATAACACTTTTGAGCCCATTCAGGGCTCATTGATGCAAATTTTGGATATACAGGATGATATTCATTAGCATATTTTTTGAAAATTTCATAACAATCCGAAATTTCACCGAGTTTGTAAATATCTTCAACATTATAATATAAAGTTTTAAAGTTATTTTTCAAGCACTTATCAATAAAGTGAATCAAATGGGACAACTGAATACGAAGCTTTCGGGCATGAGTAAGATCTATAAAGGGATGTCCTTTTAGAATTTGCTCTTCAAAGATTATATTTACACACTTATTATATAAATTTAGTTGTATGCTAGGATAGTGCTCTCGGATATTTCGCAAATTTTTCAATTCTTCGATTTTCCATTTGTGATACGAACCTGGCTCTCGTGGAATTTTTCCAATACAAGATAGATTTTCTAAATCACTCAAGTGATCTCTAATATTACCCTCATCTGCTAAACCATGGTTTTTATGTAAATGTTCTATTAAATCTGGACCTGGTACTACATCATTTTCACTTAAAATATATTTTATAATTTCAATTTTTGTTTCACCTTTTTTTAAATGTTCTCCGCGACATCTTTTACTTTTTTTATTTTGATCCATATGTAACCGCATATACGCATGTGATATTAAAACTTTATTAATTATGGTAAAAACCATGTGGATATACTTTAATTTCCATATCTAGGTGATATTCAACCAAAAGAATACCCTTTTCAGTTATTTATACCTGTAAATCCATTTGTAGAAAATGGAGTCAAAAGCATGTTGATCTTTGGAAATAGGAAAGTCCAACAAGTAAGGGGCTCATTTTTTGTTCCCTTACCTCCCGAATGGATCAAAAGTAACGAAATGAAAAAAAGTGATCCAGTAAGAATTGAACTATTCGAAGACGGAAATTTAAAGATTTGCCTGGTCTCTCAGTCCGACTCAGGTTCTAAGTGGACTGAACATCTCGACAAAGATTACATCCGGAGAAGTGTCGATCATGGAAAATAAGAACAAAAATAATTTAACTTTTTTGGAATGGGCGAGACAAGTAAGTGCTCAATATCCCGACATTTTGGAACACATGCAGATCAGCAGTGACTTGCTGGAACGGGTTATTGCAAAAAGAATTATTCAAACCGCAGGAGGTGGAGAAGAATGATTAAAAAAGATCGTTCGAACGATTTCAGGTTTCTGGATCAAGCAAAAGAGCAAACTATAGATTTTAAAAAGAGCTCAAAAGTTGAAAATCTTCCTTTCAATTACTCGAATAATACAACCCCCTATCTAGACCCCGAAAAAATCATGTTACATGATCTCTGGTTAACATGTGAATCCCTGCAGGATGAAATTGAGACTATAAAAAATTTAAATTCAGTCTCTGACGGATGTATGCTTGAAATAACTGACGCCAGCTTTGAGCATATTGGCAAAGTACTTCATTATTTGCCTGAAATGTTAGACAATCGTTTATTTCAAATAAACACTCATCGGGAGCCTGAAATATATAAAGCTTTGAGTTCACGAACACTAAAAGCGATTATGTTATCCGATTTGATTACCAAAAGCGCAGAGGAATATGTATCCCCAGATATCCTTAAAGTGTTACTAGAGCGTGGGGCAATGCAGAAGATCTTCAAAAAAGGAGATTCAATAATAATTGAGGTGCTGCCCGATAATACATTGAAGATCTACGGCGAGCAATCTAAAGAAAACGCATAAAGGAACTAAAATTTGAGCCCATGACAGATTGAGCCCTGTCCTGGGTATTAGTGTCGTCATCTCCAATGACTGAACTTATTCTACTATAACGTTAATAATTTATATAATATATGCTCTAGATGACGGTCCTAATGCCTAAGGGTTCTGGTGTTTATCACAATCCAAGGGAGATAGACCCAATGAAATATTTTACATATAAACAAAGTAGTATTAGTGATTTTTTTCACAGCTTTGACAATACAAAATCTCAAATTACTTATGATTCCCTTGTCACATCCACAGATGGGTGCAAATACAAGGTGCCTTGTCAGATTAATAATTTTTTTTATTCTCGGTACAGACAGAGTTATTCTAGAAGAACCGATCCTTATAACTCTTGGTGGATTCCAGAAGATCCTGAGAATTGCTCGAGAGCAGATATTGCGAGAACTTATCGTTTGGGAGATAGTTTTTGATGCCAAGTCTCTCCGATCTGGAATATTTTTTGAGCAGAAGACAGAGACTTACGGCCCATTATCTCTATGAACTCCACAAGGAGCCTGAAGATGTTAGTACCAGGAAGGGAGTGAGGTGTATATGGTTATATCTTTTAACTCTCTAGAAGCGGCTTTTATGATACTACACTGAGCGGAAAATAGTAGTTCACCTTCTACATGGACCCACAGCTAAAGTAAAAAGTCCGGGAAAAGTACCTATATGTGAGGATTGGGCTGAGAGAACCCAACCGCACGCTTTAGGTTATATACACCAGCATCTGAGTTCTAAAGACTATAATCTCGGTGCTAATTGTGGTAAACCATCAGACCTTACCGTCATTGATATTGATCTTCACATAAAGGGGATATGGGAATATATTTTTGATGGGATAGAAACTAACGGTTTTGTAACTCAGAAAAGAACTGAGAAAGACGGTAAAAAACACCTTTTCTTTAAATATACACCAAAACTTAAAACTAACACTCATCAGGCACTCGGGTTTGATATTAGAAATGATGGGGGGAATATCGTCTTAGCCCCATCTATTCACCCAGAAGGAGATGTATACACTCTGGATCGTCCTATTGAAGAAAGATCACAAATACCTGATAGCGTAGTTTCTAAAATAAATGAAATAATAACCCAATATGGCGAGTTAAAAAAAGTAATTCTGAAATGCAGAACCGCAATTTTAGGGCTTTGAATTGACTTGTTCGAGAATAAAGACAGTGATATTTTTCTCAAATTATCAATTTTTAGAAATTCTGCGGGACGACAACGACATCTTGCCTTGTTCTCTGAATTGTTAGCAAATGGTGCTACAGAAAATCAATTGTTGTTAGCGTGTATGCTCATTTTCAGAGACAAATTTAGTCGCGAAAATTCAATATATCAAATTTCAAAAATAGACTCCGAAAAGACTTCACTTAACTCAACTTTAGAAGCAGATGAATTCTTTAGTAAATATGTCACAACGAAAGTAACCACAATAAACAAAGACGATGAATTCGTTTTAGGCACAGAAATGACGGAGGCAGAGATTAAACTGCTTAGAAGTGGTTTTGCTGTTAGGCATTTAATTTGTGATCTGCCAGATGATCATTTTATTTCTAAATTTTTAATCTACTCCAACCAGATGACAGATGGCTACCAAGAATATAAAATTTTAGCAGGTTTTTGGTTACTATCTTCATTGACACAACGGAAATCATACATAGATTTAGCCACCACTTCGGATGGTATTTTTTTAAATGTATGGTCTCAGCTTCTTGGGCTCTCTTCTCTAGCAAGAAAAACAACTGTTATAGATATAGCTAGGCATTTTTTTGCGTATGCGCAAGATGATCCCCTAACTGATACAGACTACTCTTTGGAAGGCTACTTAGAAACCCTTGCACAAACACCAGTTTTAGCTATGATTAATGATGAAGTCAGCACCGTTTTCCAAAAAATGGGACAAAAATATAATGCCGGATATAATGAGTTTGAGTGCAAACTTTATGACTGTAATAGTCAAAATAAAAGGCTAGCATCAGGCGGGAAAAAAGAACCTAAGATATATCCAGTAAAAGACCCCTTCATAACAAAACTGTATGGCACTACTTTTGTTAAATATAAACGGAGTATGTCAATACCAGACTTTGATAGTGGTTTTGGATTTAGGTTTTTATACGCTGCACCTACTTATGAATTTGAGCAGAGACCGCCTAGAATAAGAATGGCACAAGACATTGAAGAACGTAGTAAAATGGAAATGCGAACCGCACAACTATATGGCTTATTTAAACAATCCCCTGCATTTTCTATGAATGTCGATCGAGAAGCTTTGGGTTACTATGTAAATATCGATTTCAACATACAAAGTGAGATAAAACATAAACCAAACCAAGAATTCATTGGTTCTGCTTGGAGCAGGTACTCTATTTACATTTTAAAACTAGCGGCTTTAATTGAAATTGGGAAAAAAACAATATCTCAAACCATTACTTTGGAGTCGGTGAAAATTGCAACTTCAATGGTTTTAGATTATTTCCTGCCAACAATCTGTGATATATATAATCTGTTGACGGTGGACCCTAATAATAACAAAATTGATAAAATAATCGAAGTGCTGAAAGATTTAAAAGGTATTGCTAGTCACTCTGTTTTACTAAGAAAAACAAGATTAGAAGCAAAGGAATTTCGCAATTTAATTGCTACTACTATTGAGTCAGGCCAAGTAGAACCGATCTCTGTGAAAACCCCCAAAAATGGGAAGGTGACAACTCATTACCGATATATAGACTGTGATAAAATCATATTTGAAAATCCAAATTCTCCAAGTTCCCAAATTCCCCAAGTTCCCAGGTTCACATACACAAATAATGATGT
>PMJC01000004.1 GCA_003157235.1 Methanosarcina sp. | reverse complement strand
CTGGCTGATATGAATGTTTTTAATCATTTTTTAGAACAGTTAAAAAAAGGACTTGCAGAAAAAAATCTTTTAGAAGTCTGGCCTTGTTTTATTGTTGGTAAAGTTGGCACGGATCTTCACACAACCATGTTTGATCCATTTGTGGCAAAAGAACTTACAACAGTAGCCGCCAGGTATGGAAGCTATATTAAAGGGCATTATTCTGATTTTGTTGAAAATCCCGGGGAATATCCTGAAAGTGGCATGGGAGCTGCAAATATCGGACCTGAATTTACCGAGATGGAATATGATGGTTTACTTGAACTGGCTGAGATAGAACAATCTCTGTTTAATGATCAGCTAGTCCCCAAAACATCAGATATTAAAAATGTGATTTGGAGAATGGTAATCGAATCTCAGAGATGGAAAAAATGGCTGACTGAGAACGAAAACGATGAAGACTTTTATGCAAATTCACTACCGCGCCAGGAATGGATAATAAAAACATGTGCGCGATATATTTGGGAAAACCCGGAAGTACTGGCTGCCCGTGACAAAATGTTTAAAAATATTGAAAATCATGGCATTGATGCTGAAGAAGTTTTGATTTCCCATATTGAAAAAGCTATGGAAAGGTATTTTCACAAATTCAACCTGGTTGATTTAAACAAATTGCTCTAAATGCTTAAATAATTTAATCATGTCAGAAAAAAAGAATGATGTACTTGTCATTGGGGAACTTAATATTGATCTGATACTCGGTGAGATTGAAAAGTTTCCGGAAATGGGGAAAGAAGTGCTTGCAAAATCAATGAATCAGACTCTTGGAAGCAGCTCTGCTATATTTGCAAATAACCTGAGCATTCTTGGAACAAAAGTTTCTTTTCTTGGGAAGGTAGGATGCGACAGTTATGCTGAACAGATAGATTCAACGCTCAGACAAGCCGGAGTTGATGTAAGTAATATTCTGAAATCGCAAACATATTTTACAGGAATCACTATTGCATTAAACTTTGGGAACGAACGGGCCATGGTGACTTATCCCGGGGCCATGTGTGATCTTTCCATCCGCGATATTTCAGACGAAACATTAAAATCGGCTTCGCATATGCACCTGAGCTCAATGTTTTTACAGGATGCATTAAAACCTGATGTAGTTGAACTGTTCAAACGGGCAAAATTTCATGGAATGACAACTTCTCTTGATCCTCAATGGGATCCTGCAGAAAACTGGGATCTCGATTTTAATGCCCTGTTGCCGTTGGTTGACGTTTTTTTGCCCAACGAGACAGAAATAAGAATGATAACCAATGCCAACTCAATTGAAGATGCCATAAGACGGATTAAACCATTCTGCAAAATTGTTGTGGTTAAAAATGGTATTAATGGAGCCATCATGTGGGATGGGAATAAGCTTATTAAAAAACCCGCATATCTAAATAAACATGTTGTAGACGCTATTGGGGCCGGTGACAGTTTTAATGCCGGTTTTATCAACAGGTTTATTAATCATAGATCACTTGACGAGTGTCTTGATTTTGGTGCCCTTTGTGGAGCTGTTAATACAACTGCTTCGGGTGGTACAGGAGCCTTTCAATCGCTGGAGGCTGTTAAGTTATGCCTGAAGCAGACGTTTAACAAAACTTTTGATTATCTGAAATAAATTTTATGGATATGAAACTTCAAAATGAACTCATAGAGCTTCATCAGCATAAAAGAGCAATTTTAGCAGCTAATTTCTACAATCTCGAAACGCTTTATGGTATTATGCAGGCTGCTAAAGAAGAAAACAATCCGATCATTTTACAGCTGTCTGAGAGCTCATTAAAATATATGAGACTGGAGATGGCTGCAAAGATGGCCTATCAGGCAATTGCTGATTTTGATGTGGAAGCCTGGGTGCATCTTGATCATGGGGCAAATATAGATCTGGTTCAGAAATGTCTCGATACCGGCTTCCAGTCGGTTATGATCGATGCGAGTGAGAAACCATTTGACGAGAATATTAAAATTACTGCCGAAGTGGTAAAAAGGGCACAAAGCTATGGCGCTAACGTGGAAGCAGAACTGGGATACGTTGCTAAACTGAATCAGAGCCAGGGAAAAACAGGGTTTACCCAGCCTAAAGAGGCAAAACAATTTGTTGATGCTACGGGAATAAACGCATTGGCTGTCGCTGTCGGAACAGCACATGGTTTCTATAAAGAAGAACCTAAAATAGAAATTGATTTACTTGACGAAATCAATCACACAGTAAACATTCCACTGGTTCTTCATGGTTGCTCAGGTGTTCCGGATCTTTCATTACAGCAGGCCATTGCCAGGGGTGTAACAAAGATAAACCTTGCAACAGAAATCAAGAACACCTTTATGAAACAGCTAAAACATGAGTTGAACAATTCTGATGAAATTGACCTTCGCATTGTTTTTCCGAAAGCTACTGCCTGTGTTGTAGAATTAATAAGGAAAAAAATTAAAACTATTAACGGCTGATTGTGATGATTAAGAAATCTATTCCAATAATATTATTTGTAGTATGTGCTGCTAGTCTGAATTCATTCAGTCAGGACGACATAAATCATTTATTACTAAAGAATTACAAACCAAAATCCATTTATCATATTCCGGTTACCATTCCTGAACATGCAAAATTTCCTGTAATTGATATGCATTCTCATCCTTATGCATCGAGTTCAAAAGAAATAGACAGCTGGGTAAAGACTATGGATGAAATGGGCATTAAAAAGACAATAATTCTCACTTTTTCTACAGGAGCACGGTTTGATTCATTAGTAAATGCCTACTCAAAATACAAAGACCGCTTTGAACTGTGGTGTGGTTTTGATTATACGGGTTATGACAAGCCTGATTTTGGCCCTGCAGCTGTAAAAGAGCTGGAACGCTGTCATGAGATGGGAGCAATGGGCGTTGGTGAACTTGGTGATAAGGGCGCTGGTGAACTTTATTCAAAGCCTGTACCCGGCTATGGTCTTCATATTGATGACCCTCGTATGAAAATGCTTCTTATGAAGTGTGCCGAATTGCATATGGCTGTTAATATACATGTAGCCGAAGATTACTGGATGTATGAACCTGCGGACTCGACCAACGATGGCTTATTGAATGCCGGCGATTGGCATGTTAATGTTACCCCTGATAAATTAAATCATGAACAATTAATACAATCGCTCGAAAATGCTGTTCGAGATAATCCTAAAACATTGTTTATTGCCTGTCATTTTGCAAATCTTTGCACCAATCTTGACGAAGCTGCACGGTTACTTGATAAATATCCTAACCTCTATATGGATATTGCTGCCCGCTATGCCGAAACTGCAACTATTCCTCGTTATATGGCCGGTTTTTATAAACGATTTCAGAATAGGCTTATCTATGGGACTGATATGGGAATGGATAAGCACATGTATCAGGTTACTTTCCGGATACTGGAATCAAGCGATGAACATTTCTATGAAATGGAGTCATTTAATTATCACTGGTCATTAAACGGATTCAATCTGAATGACAGAATATTGAAAAAGCTATACTGGCAGAATGCCTTAAAAATCCAGAAATATGAGAATGAAAAATAATTTCATCAACATAATTCTCCCCGGTTTAAGTTTCGCATTGTTGCTTTCGGCATGCGAACGGAGTACTACGGTTATTGAGAATGGGAAGCTTATGTTAGAGGTTAATGCCCGTATGCAAACCCGTATTTCGTTTGCCGGAGAGGGAAAAAAAGCATTAATGGATGACTTCCAGAATACTGAATTTCTGGTTACAGGGAATAATACAGTTCAGAATTTTAAACTCTCCGATAGGAAAAAAACATTTTTTTCGGATAGAGTTGGCAAAGGTACAAACTGGGTTTTCTCTGGCAGGAGCTTTGGCTATCAGGAAACGGTCATGAAAAATGTAAGCATAACTGTTTACGATAATTTCTCTGATTGGGCATTTTATAAAGTCCGGTATATCAATTCCGGTATAAAAGATATAGTGGTAAAAAAATGGGTAAATAACGCACTATCGATAAATACCCAAAATGACACTCCCGATTTCTGGTCGTTTCAGGGAAGTTCCAGTTCTGAACGGAAGGATTGGATACTTCCTGTAAAAGCTGGCTTTTTTCAGAAGAACTTTCTTGGGATGAACAGTTCGGATTATGGAGGAGGAATTCCGGTAATTGATATCTGGCGAAAAGATGGTGGAATAGCTGTCGGGCATACGGAGATGGTTCCCAAAATAGTCTCCCTTCCGGTGGAAATGAAGGAAAACGCTACAACAGCCAATATATCTGTTGAATATGAATTTTCAAATGTTCATATTTTGCATCAGGGAGATACGCTGAATACTTTTGGCACCTTTATCAGCCTTCATCATGGCGATTATTTTAGCACTTTACGCCATTTCAGTCAGTTCATGCAGAAAAAGGGAATTGTAATGCCTGAAGCTGAACCCGCCGCGTTCGAGCCCATATGGTGTGCCTGGGGTTATGAACGAAAATTTACTATTGCTGAAGTACTGGGGACACTTGAGAAAGTGAAGGATATTGGCTTTAAATGGGTAGGAATAGATGACGGATTCCAGAAGGCTGATGGTGACTGGGATGTAAATACCAAAACTTTCCCTGGTGGCGATGACCAGATGCGTAGTTTAGTAGACAAGATTCATTCATACGGACTGAAAGCTCAGATATGGTGGGCGCCACTGGCTGTTGCTCCTCAGAGCAACCTGTTTGCCAGTCACCCTGAAATTATCATCCAGGATCAATACGGAGTGCCTGAATACATCACATGGTGGGATAGTTACTATATGTCGCCAGTGTATAAAGGCACAATTGACCATACCAGGGAAACTATTCAAATGTTTTTAGGCAAATGGAATTATGATGGATTAAAGCTTGACGGACAACATCTGAACGCATGCATGCCTGACTATAACCCGCAACATCATCTTAGCAACCCACAGGACGCACCTGAAGGAATGCCGGCTTTCTTTAAGGTTATTTATCAGACAGCGCGACAACTAAAGCCTCATTCTATAATTGAACTGTGTCCATGCGGCGATGCAATGTCTTTTTATAACATCCCCTATACAAACCAGTTTGTGGCTTCAGATCCGGAAGGGAGCAAACAGATACGTTCAAAAGGTAAAACATTTAAAGCTATTGCACCGCAAACGGCATATTTTGGTGATCACGCGGAACGTAGTAATAGCATTGAAAATTTTGCAAGTACAATTGGTGTGGGTGGTGTGCCTGGCTCAAAGTTCACCTGGCCTTCGGATAACCTATTTGTCACAGAAGGACATTTTGTACTTACACCCGAACAAGAAACTCTTTGGAAAAAATGGATAACCATTTATAACCAAACAATGCTCTCAACGGGAAATTACCGTGGGGACCTATATGATATAGGTTATGACAAACCCGAGACCCATGTAATACAGAAAGGGGATACTCTTTACTATGCATTTTACGCTGACAATTGGAATGGCAGGTTGACACTAAAAGGTTTGACTCAAAAAGAATATATGCTGTACGACTACTATAATAACAAAGATTATGGAACAGTAATGGCAGACAAACCTGAGATAGAAGCATCATTTAACAAATTCCTGCTACTAATGGCATATCCTGCAAATAAATAACATTTCAATCAGAAAAGAATATTACAAGATAAAACGATCTAACCAAACTATCGCTAAATGAAATTAACTAAGCCTATGAAAAACACTGCACTAAAAAACCTAATATTGGCATTATTATTGATCTTTACCGGATCATTCATGCCATTGGTTGCTCAGACAACCGTTAGAGGGCGGGTTATCGATTCTAAAAATAATCAGACGCTGCCCGGAACTACCGTATCTGTTAAGGGAACTTATAAAGCTGCCCTCACAGATATTGATGGGAATTATAAAATTGATGTTTCATCATCAAAAGAAATCCTTGTATTCAAGTTTGTTGGATTTAAAACTCAGGAAATAGAAGTTGGTAATAAAACAAATATTGATATTGCCTTAGCCCAGGAAGATATTAATCTCGAAGAGATAGTTGTAATGGGCTATAGTCAAAAGAAACGCAGCGAAATAGCCAGTGCGGTAAGCATTGTTACAGCGGAGAAAATGGCTGACGTTACAACTCCCAATGTTGCTAACATGCTCCAGGGCAAAGTTGCCGGCGTGGAGATTGTTAACAGTAGCGGTGCCCCGGGACAGGAAGCTGAAGTACGTATTCGCGGAATAGCCTCAGTCAGTGCACCACAAGGCCCATTATATGTTGTTGATGGCATTATCGGAGGAAATTATGACGCTAACGATGTTGAAACGATAACGGTTCTTAAAGACGCCGGTGCAACAGGAATGTACGGCTCTCAGGCAAACGGCGGTGTTATTATTATTACAACAAAAAAAGGAAAATCCCAGGCTACCCAGTTTGAATTTAAGGCAACTTTAGGCCAGCGCGTTGCTGATCAGGGTCATTTAACAATGATGAGCGGCTCTGAGTTATATGATGCGCAAAAAGAACTGTATCGCGACTATGCCTCCGGGAAGATCGATATTCTTAAATTTTATTCCGAAAGACCACGCGAACTACGCACACGAAATTTTAACTGGGAAGGAAAAATGTTTCAACCGGCTCTGGTTCAGAATTACTACCTCTCGGCACGCAAAGCAAATGATAAATCGTCATACTATATCGGAGGTTCATTTTTTGATGAAGGAGGAACTTTAATCAACACCGGGTACAAAAAACTAAACCTGCATGCCAATCATACAAACCAGTTCTCTGATAAGATACGTCTTGATAATAATTTTAATATTAGCGCTTATGATGGAACAAGCTACGACTACATGGACATGTATTACTCCTATTTGTCTCTTCCATGGGATAATCCGTATGATTCTTCAGGTAATCCGCTCTTTGTTGATGGCACTTCAACTTCGTGGTGGTCAAGAGATAAGATTAACCCTTTGCATACCATCAAAAACTCAAACCACGAATACAAGGGTTTTGATGTAAATTATGATCTGGTTTTTGATTACAAAATTACTAATTGGTTAAGTTTCAGTTCATCGAATCGATTAAGCGCCTCCATCACTAAATCGCATGATTTTGTATCAAAACTTGCTGCCGGAACATATTACGGAAAAGGATACATTAGCGAATCAAGCGGATTAGATTATGGAGGGATTTCTACAGAGCTCCTTAAATTCAATTTTGATGGTAAGATCCATTCCTTTAGCGGCCTTGTCGGTTTTGAAGGGCAGCAAGATCATTTCGAATCTCTGGGAGCTGAAGGCAAAGGATTACCTGAAGGTTTTTCAGTACCGGCAGTCGCCTCCAAGGAGTTGCTTATTCACGGTTATAAAGACGCATCATATATGCAGTCATTTATCTCGCAGTTTAACTATAATTATAAAAGCAAATATTTCTTTACAGGTTCGTACCGCATAGATGCTACTTCAGCCTTTCCTCCGAAAAATCGTAATGCTCACTTTCCATCAGTTTCTGCTGCATGGCTGATTAGCAATGAAGGTTTTCTAAAAGACCTGAAAATTGTTGATCTGTTGAAACTGAGAACAAGCTATGGCATTACCGGAATGAAGGATATTGGAGCATATAAATACATGGGATTATTTAGCCTGAGCACCCAGTACAATTCCGATGCTGCCGCAGTTCCTTACCAACTGGCAAGCCCGAATCTTACCTGGGAGAAAACCGAACAATTTAATATTGGGTTTGACCTGGGCCTGTTTAACCGTATAACCTTCAACCTTGATTTCTATCGTAATATAACCCGCGACCTTCTGATTCAGGTTGCTCAACCACTTTCCGTAGGCTTTGAAAAGAAATGGGAAAACGTTGGCAGGGTAAATAATAACGGGCTGGAATTAACATTATCTACAATACTGGTTAAATCTTCAGATTTCCAATGGACTTTTGATATCACCTATGGGAACAATTCCAACAGGTTAAAGGGAATAGACACTCCTATATATCAGACGTTAAATGGTATTTCACAGATCTATCGTAACGATGGTGAACTGTATGTTTTCAATCTGCCTAAATGGTTAGGCGTAGATGTTCAGACAGGCGCCCCATTATGGGAGCATCTTGAAAAAGATGCAGGTGGTAATGTTACAAGCCGTACACCGACAAGTAAATATGCTGAGGCTACATCTCAGGAAGTAGGCCATGCATTACCAAAATTTCAGGGTGGATTCAATACATTCTTGAAATATAAAGGAATTTCTCTTTCAATGAATTTTTCCTATATGTATGGGAATGACGTGTATAATTTTACACGCAAGTTCATGGATAACGACGGACACGAACCATACTATAACCTTATGGAATGGAAAGATGGCTGGAGCCGCTGGAAAGCCCCCGGTGATGTAGCTACTCATCCGAGCATTCAGAAATCAGCTCTCTCAACGGAAAACTCTTCAAGATATCTGGAAGACGGAAGCTATTTAAAACTTCGGAATATTACTCTGCGCTATGAAATACCGGCGAATATTGTGAAAAAATTGAAACTCCAGCAACTTGCAGTTATATTCAGCGGTGACAACCTCCTTACTTTTACAAATTATTGGGGTCAGGACCCGGAAGTAACCATCACGCCTTCTACTTATGTTATGCCGGGCGTTTCCGACTTCAAATACCCGCCTAACAAGCAGTATGTATTTACACTTGAAGTTAAGTTTTGATAACCAATAGTTTAAAATTTTAAAAATACTCGTATGAAGACAAAAATATTTCAGTATTTATTATTATCCGGTCTGTTGATTTTGTGCTTCGGTTGCGTGAAGGATGTTTCTCCCTCCGATGCCATCAGCACAGAATCAATAGCATCCACACAGGATGGATTGCTCAATGTTACCAACGGATGTTATGCCCTTTTCAAAGACAATATTGAATTTAACGGCACCGTGGATATGAATAATAATTACCTGCGCCAGTATTTTCAACTTTGTGATTTTGCAAGTGATGATATTGTCTGCGGACAGGTTACCGAAGATCCTTTGTTTTATAGTTTTACCCTGTCTCATTCACCGGATCAGTCTAATACCCGCTTTTTCTGGTATGTTTCATATAAAATTATAAACAGCAACAATACTATTATTGAAATTGCTGATAATATTTCAGATAAAACGGATGCTATTAACCAGCTGTTAGGTGAAAACTATTTTCTGCGTGCATTTTGTCATTTCAATCTTTTAAAATTTTATTCAAAGCCATATACTATTGATCCTGATGCTAATGGGATTATAATCCGCTCTTCAACTACAGAACCCACACAAAAAGCAAGATCCACTGTAAAGGAATGTTACGATTTCATTATTTCGGATCTTAAAAAAGCCGCTGGTCTCATGAACAGTTCCCGTGGAGTACAGTATGCTTCCAAAGAAGCTGCCTGGGCTTTCCTTTCGCGGGTTTACCTTTATATGGATGATGAACCTAATGCTATTGCTTATGCCGACTCCGTGATTAATTCAGGCAATTTCGAACTTGAAGATGCAACCGGGTATAAATCTTATTTCCCANNGCATCCACTTCACCTGAAACCATTTTCCTGGTAGCATTCACGCAGGCAGATAATAAAGGTAAGTTTGGCTCCATAGCTTCAATGATCTACTCAGATGGTAACTCAGGTTGGGGTGAAGAATTTGCTTCTTCCTCAATAAGAGATGCAATGAGTGACCACCGCGAAGACGTCCGTTGGTCTTACATCGATTCCTTGAAGGACGGAGAAGGTGGCATTGTGAAAAAAAATGGTATTGAAACATTCTACATTACCAAGTTTTCTTATCAGGACGGCGATCCAAACCTAAGTTCTCCGGTAATGTTCCGTTTGGCTGAAATGTATCTCAACCGTGCAGAAGCTTACGCAAAACAGGGTAAAAGCAACCTGGCTCTTAATGATGTTGATATGATCAGAAGAAACCGAGGTCTCGAAAATTCATTATACAATGACGTAGTCCCTCAGGGATATACTGCCCTACAGATTGTTTTGAAAGAAAGACGAATAGAACTTGCTTTTGAAGGACACCGAGCAATTGATGTATACAGGAATAAACTTCAAATGGATCGTTCATATTGGGGTTACCATTTACCGGGCCTGAAAGAATCAGATATTAATCTGGCTACAAAACCACAGGGATATGCCAACGAAATCGTTGACTATACCAACCCGCGGATTATTTACTATATTCCTGTAGATGAAACGCTTGCTAATACACTGTGCGTACAGAATCCATAACAGACAAATTGAAGTACTTTTAATAAAAAAGCAAAACAAAATGAAAAATATAGTATTATTAAAATATTCAGTGTCCATCCTGCTTGTGCTTTTTGTCATTTCGTGCAAAAAGGATAAAGACAATGGTATACTAAAAGAGGCATTATTCAGCTATATCGATGATGGATTCACAGTTACTTTTACTGATGTTTCCACAGGGCTCTCGGGTGATTATTACTGGGAATTCGGCGATGGAACAACTTCTTCCGAACAAACCGCAACGATGGTGCACACTTACCCACAAAAAGGACGTTATGTGTTTACCCTTTACAGAGATGGAAAGAAATATGAGGCATCTACAATAATATACCTTGACAAGTCATCACCTGTAAAACTTGATGACGGTACTCTTTCTGACTGGACAGCTGTGACTAAAAATGTTGTTGTTAGCGGAACTAACGGCATGGGTGCCCGTATGGCAAAATACGATTACGATGCCAATTATATTTATTTCTATGTAGAACAAGTCGGCGCTGTTGCTGATGGAATTATCATGGATATGTATATAGATACTGATGCAAGCCGTACCACAGGTTACCAACTGGGCGCTTTCACATCTATGGGTGCAGAAGTTATGTTTGAAGGCCAGCTGCAGGTTGCAGATAAATGGTTTGACTATTATGAGTATTCTGGAACCGGTAGCGACTGGAGTTGGTCGTCTGTGCAAGCTAATGAATATTACAAAGTGGGAGCTATAGAGGAAAAAGATGGCAAAACCATGTACGAATTTGCCATTTCACGTTCCAAAATTAATGGCTTAACCGGAAATGCTATCCGGATAGGTATCAACTTAATGGACAGTAGTTGGTCTGATTTTGGCTATATACCAGATAAAGGTTCTGAGGGTTTCCTGCTGGATCTGAACGAACAATAATTAAAATACTGTAACTTAAACGAATCAAAAGGAGGGGCATCATTTCATATGAGTCCCTCCTGATTCATTTGATATTGTGTGTAGCTTTAGTGGAGAAAATCGATGAATGTATGGAGAATAGAAAATTAATTTTCCCCAAGGCATTTGCAGTTGCATTAGATGATATGGGCTGGGTTAATGGCAGCCACATGGGTAAGAACAGAGGACAGGGGCCTTCCCGTGCCGGAGTAAATAAGCATTTCACTATTAATGACTATAAGGCTGTTGTGAATGCTGCTCAGACCATAGGTACCCGTCTGCTGGGGTTGTTTATATTATGCGAATTGGATCGAGAGAACTCATGCGCAAAATATCCGACTACTACTATGTACGGAATAGATTGGGACAATTCAGAAAATGTTAGTGATGAACAACTGCAAATAATGGATTTTGTAAAAAAAAGTGCAGCTCATCTGGAATTTGGAATGCATGGGGTGGGTCATGAGTTCTGGCCTGAAAAAATGCATAGAGTCCGTGCTGAGTGGTATAATCTGATTGACAAGAAACCCTGGCCGGAAGAAACCCTCAGAGATCATTTTAAATGCTTCAGGGAAATATTGACGCAATATGAAATTAATGAAGAAAATGGCCATTCATTCCCTGAAAGTTTTGTGGCTTGTGCCTATAGTTACTACTGGAATCCGGATGGTGATTACAGCCTTGGTAAACTATTAAATGAAAACGGAGTAAAATATGCGAACGCTTCATTTTCATACATTAAAGAACTTAATCCCCCGAAAGAACAAAATGGAGGCGGATTTGACCATGGTGTGCATGTTTTAAACCGCATCAACTATGGAAATGAATGGTTCAGATATGAAACAATGCCGACAGTTTCATTGGACAATCAGGAAACAGATATTATTGAATCTCATTTTGTAAACTGGCTGGCACAGGATAGCACCCTGCAAACTCGGGTTACAGAGAACTGGATAAATTATTTTAAAAACGTGCAAAGGCACGAAAACAGATATATTGCAAAAAACACTGAACAACTGCATTCTCAATGGTTATATAATAAATATGCAAAAATTGAAGAGAAAGAACCAGGCTTGGCTATAATTGATAACTCATGTATGCCAGATGAGGTTTACAAGTTTAAATTATTGGGAAACATGGTATTGAAGATAAAAATTAATACAAATGAACATGTGTCATCAGTAACTATTAACAACAAACAAATCTCCTCCTATTTTGAAGAGTTCGGCTATGCTTTTCTTTATTTGCCTCAGCTTGAAAAAGGGAAGTATATTTTGAAATATACCCTGGGCGATTCAAATATGCAGACATATATATTCAATAATGGAACATATAATATATACCGGTTTGAACACGATAAAGATTTTCTTTCTTTTGATATTAAAATGTACGGCTCACAGGTTGTCACGATTAAATGTCTGGCACCTAAATCAATTGCTTCTTCAAATCCGTACCTTAAAATCATATCAGATGATTATAACAAAGCTACCGGCATACTTTCTCTTGAAATCTCAGGGAGAAATATTTGTGGAGAATCCGGTACGATAAGACTTTCATTTTAGTATGATACCTGTTATAACTTCCGGAATTATTTCGTGGAATGACAATGGGTGCTAATCGAAGGATAGAATAAAGATGGCCACTAATGCGAGTATCAAACCAATGGTCAGTACTAATCCCGGGACAACACTGTATATAATCAGCGAGATGACAATTGTAATCAAAGGTGCCAGTCCTGTCATAGGCACTACAATAATCGCCTTTCCGTATCGTAAGGCATAAACGAGGGTAAGGGCGCCTATGGCATTTAATATCTGGATCATGCCTGCCAGGTACGGTCCTTTGAAGCCCCATTCAATGGGCAATGAAAAATCTGTCATCAGGTAAGCGACCGGCATTAAAAGCAAAGCAGTGATAGTCATATAAAAGAAAATACTCTCGGCTTTCATTGTTTCATTTGAGAACTTCATTATATAAGCCTGAAGTCCCCAGGCAACAAATACCAGTATGGATAAAACCAGCCAGAGTTTGCCTTTTATCGTGTTTTGATTCGGATCCTGATAAGAG
>PMJC01000024.1 GCA_003157235.1 Methanosarcina sp. | reverse complement strand
CGTGCCTATGATGGTGAGCTATTTTCGTTCCAGGCAAAAGCCCTGCAGGTAGGACAGTTGCCGGTGGCAGCACCAAACCTTATTCTTCCTGTAACTAAACCTGTAGCTTTTTTGCCACATGACAATGTTACTCTTGTTATGTGTAGTTCCTCGTTATGTGAAGTAGTTGTCTGAAATCCTTCGTAAATGGTCGTTCTGCAATATTTTACTTCACATAATAATGCGGCTGGTATCGACATTCGCCTCATTAATAGTATGAGGCTGTTTATACGGTTACGTTTCAAGAGCGCAAGGCTGAAAGTTGTGAGGGATCCCATAAATTCAAGCTGCTCACTGTGTATCTGGACTTGTTGTGCAACCATCCTGAGCATAGCAAAAATACTATCTGCCTCTGAGGTAATCACGTCATCTGCTGGAGTGGATCGTTCTGATCCTCACCGTTATGTGGAGTAAATTTAGCTATTACTACCGTAATTCATATACTTGCAACGCTTACTTCACATAATGGGGAACTCCACATAACTTTTGGAATTAAACGGGCAGCGGGAATCACTCGGCTGCCGGGTACGTGCAGAAACTATCGATTTGGGCGATTATTTCTTCCCTCTAACCTTGCATCGAGAAATTTTCCGATGTTTAATGCCTGCTCACAGTGACACTCCCACGCGGCAAGCCGCGGGGCATTCTGCAAAGGCTTTCAGTAATTGAGATCGGGCCCACACGATGAGCAAGCTTTGTTTTTCCGGAGGAAATCATCATCTTCGGGAATATCATTTTTTGACTCCTCAAAATCATAGCCGTTTCTAATTAGTGATAGCACTATGACTGCGGATAGGTCCTTCCAGAATAGAATCGAATGGGTGAGACTCGAAGAGCAGTATACCGACTTTTTGAAAAGGCAAAATAATACGAGTATGCCAACAAAAAGAATGGAACCGCATTCTATTGGAGCGTTGCCGAGCCTATGGAAGAACTCGAAAAGTATGAGCATATGAAAAAAATAAAACAGAAATGGGCGCAGAACGTTTAAAAGCAGGGAGAATCCTGAAAGAGAAACACTCGCGCACTTTTGCGCAGGCTTGATGATGAAGAGGAAGAACGTGATGGATGTCTGATATGTTCACTATAAGCAAATAAACATTGCCTTGTAATGCTAAATATACTTATAATTTGGGAACAATACGATTAAGACTTTGTTGGAGATCTATATGAAAAGAATGGGACGTAAATCGTTTTTGTTTTACTTAATCTCGTTATGCGTCATTTTAATTATGGTCTTCCCACTCGCCTGTGTAAAGAAAGAAGAAAAGGTGATTAATATCGGTGCGATTTTACCACTGACGGGTGAAGGAGCAAAATACGGAGATGCTGCGAAAAAAGGTATAAATCTCGCAGTCAAAGAAATTAATAGTGCAGGAGGAATAAACGGGAAATCGGTACAGATTATTTATGAAGACAGTCAAGGAGATCCTAAAGCTGGAGTAGCAGCCATGCAAAAATTAGTTATAACAGACAAGGTAAGTGCCGTAATTGGTGATCTATTGAGTTCTGTCACGCTGGCAATAGCTCCTATAGCAAATAAAAATAAGGTGGTAGTGCTTTCTCCTGCATCTTCATCGCCCAAACTCACTGATGCAGGCGACTTTATATTTAGGAATTGTCCCTCAGATATATATGAGGGTTCTATTATGGCAAATTATNNATGCTTATCAAAAATTGCGTCTTCACAAAGTTGCAATAATTTATATAAACAATGATTACGGCATCGGAATCAAGGATGTTTTCAAAAACAATTTCACTAACCAAGGGGGCATAATTGTAGCTGAGGAAGCTTTTGATCAAAATGCTTCTGATTATAGGTCGCAGCTAGTAAAGATTAAACAAGTAAAGCCCGAAGCTATCTATTTAATTGGATATAAAGAAAATGGATACATTCTTAAACAGGCAAAGGAAGTGGCTATAAAAGCACAGTTTTTGAGTACAGTTACGTTTGAAGACCCCGAAATTCTGAAAATAGCAAACGATGCTGCGGATGGCGTCATCTATACAGCAAGCGCATTTGACCCCAAAAGCGACAGAAAGGTAATTCAAGCTTTCGTCAATTCTTTTAAAAAGGAATATAATCAAGATCCCGACATATTTGCTGGATTAAGTTATGACGCAATGAAAATAATGTCATTAGCTTTGGCTCAAGGAAATTATTCTGGAGAAGGGATAAAAAATGCTCTGTATACAGTTAGAAACTATCCTGGTATTGCAGGCGAAACCAGCATAGATGCTAATGGAGATGCCGTGTTATCTCCTATACTGAAGACAGTCCAAAATGGAGAATTTATTCCAATAAAATAATGATGGTTTCCCATGGATAAGAATATATATTTCTCGCGAATGAAAGAAACTACCGAAAAGGTGTTTCCCATTATTGCTAAGTATACGGAGAGAACGAAAGAACTCGATTCCGACTTGTATAGGATATTAATGTTCATTATTGATAAAAGAAAGCAGAGCTTGCTTTTAAGACCTTTCTTAACACGACTATCCTTCGAAATATGCGGTGGCAACAATTTGGAAACAATTCTACCAGCTTGTGCTGTTTCCGAATTATTGAATATTTCATCCTATCAAGCTAACGTAGCTTTTGATAATAAACTTGGAATTTTGTCTTTAAATGACAAGAATTCTCAATTTATCGCTTCAATAATCACGCGCGAACTTTGCACGGATATCCTTTCAGAAGAGGAAATCGATATTGACAGAGAATTGGTCAGCAATATAACTAACCTCATTAGTAAAAGTAACAAATTTATATACGTCGCCCAACATTATGATTTAAATGTATTAACAACAGACAATCTAAATAAATATGCCAATGATGAAAATTTGTTTATGGAAGATTATATTAAACGGTGCTTTTACGGAAGCGGAATATTTAATGGTGACTGCACGCAAATTGGAGCATTATTGTCAGGAGCAAAATATGATCAGATCGAAGCCCTAAGAAGTTTTGGAGAGAACTATGGGATTGGATTGCAGATAATGAATGACTTGGCGGATTTTATCCCACCTGGGAATGATAATATCATTCATAGGTACCTCCAGGATCAATTTAGTGATCTGCGAAATGGAAGATTAACTCTTAGTCTTTACAAAATACTCAAAACAAGAAAGGCAATAACTAACCGGTTACTTGAAAAAATAACAAACAAGGAACAATTTACAGCTAAGGAATTAGATGAAATTACTCGTATGCTTGTGGAAGAAGGAATTGTTGACTCGGTGAAATCACTTGCTACTAACTATGCAAAAAAGGCAAACGCATCATTGGACATCTTCCCTGATAGCGACAGTAAGAAGTTCCTTTCTGCAATGACATCAATATTTTACGGAAATAAATACTTAAAATGTTTTTCTGAGATCACAGAAAAATGTAATAACTACACAAAGGCAGCTGTTTCGTTTTGAGGATTGCGATGAATACGTTGGAAAAATGGCAAACAAAAAATACTATTCTTAACAGTATGATCGCAAATGTTATTAAGGGTGCAATAATATTTGTTATTCTTGTCCTTTCAGGTTTGGTAGTAAATAATGGTTGGATTGCAACAGGGAATGCGACAATGGATAAGATTCTCTCAATTGCACTTGTATTTATTATACTTCTTAGCATCATTATATTTTTATGGAAGACTTACAACAAGCGACACTGGGCTTCTGGAAGAACTGCTAAGTATTTAAAGGAATTAAACACGACGCTGAAAACTTTACATCCAGCGATAAGGCCATTATTAGCCTATATAGCAAAAGAATCTGCTGCACATCTGATCGTCTCAACTCCGGACAAAACAAATATAGGAGAGGAGGTAACGATTAACGAGTATATTCGATTATTGGAAGAGAGTATACATGCAGAAAATTTGATCGATGTGACTTTCTTTGCAAAAGCCAAACCTTCATTGTGGGGTGATTGTGATAATGTTGTTAGTTGTACCGATATACAAAGACATGCATGGGATTACTTCAACACACAAAAAGCTATAAAAGCGAAAGATCCATCAATTAGAATGAGACGATACCTTCTTGTTAATAAAGAAGAATACGATAATGAGGACACAACTATTAAAAATAAATTTATAACAAAACATAAGGAAGCCAAAATTGACTTGCTACACTTGCCACCTGAAAACTTGAGCGAAAAAACGAGCAGATTACTTAGTGATATGGCCATATTTTGGACATCAGACCATAAAGGTTGGATTCTTTATTCTGATGTAAAGGAAGCTGAAATAAAATTAAATAGAGCAAATGTATTCTTAATATATGAGCAAGGTGCACTTAAAAATACGTATTCAGATATGATGAAAGAAGTCTTACAGGAGAATAGAAGCACGGCATTAGCTTCGGATAGCTGCAATAGTTCACCGATAGACTTTCTTAAAGAGATTAATGTACACCTATAAATAGTGAGAAAATATAAAAAAATATGATTTTGCAAATTATTCTCAATGGCATTATTGCTGGAAGTGACTATGCCCTCATAGCCCTGGGCTTTACTGTCATATATAAAACTGTCCGTTTCTTCCACTTCGCTCACGGCATAGTTTATACGGCAGGCGCATACTTTGCCTATAGCCTTTCAATATCTTTAGGCATAAATCCAATACTGTCTTTTTTTTTGCCTCGTTCCTTGCAGCCATCCTCGGCATAGCTATTGACAGACTTGTTTATCTGCCGCTGAGAAAAAGCAATTCACCGGGACTTGTAATTCTTATAGCCTCTTTCGGAATATTCATTTTCATTCAGAACCTTTTCCAACTTCTCTATGGTGCGCAAATACTTTCTTTGAGAACAGGGCCTGTTGTTGAGGGTTACCACCTATTTTCGGCAGTCATAACGCCAACGCAGATACTTATTCTATCTGTCTCTATAATGCTTTTTGTAGCCCTCTGGTTTATCGTGGACACAACAAAGATGGGTAAAGCAATCAGAGCAGTGGCGGACGATACTATCGGTGCAAGTGTGTCAGGGATTTATTCCGAAAAAATTATTCTTTATGCCTTTGGCATCGGCTCCGCCTTTGCAGGTATGGCTGGAGTTTTAATATCCCTTGAAACAAATATCGAGCCCACAATGGGTATGAACGCTATTCTTAAAGGTATCATTGCTTCAATCATCGGCGGCATAGGGAGCATTCCAGGGGCTATGCTCGGAGGATTCCTCCTCGGCATTGTGGAGAACCTTGGAATCTGGAAGATTCAGGCTGGGTGGAAGGATTCAATTGCATTCGCGGTGCTGATATTATTTCTTCTTTTCAGACCTCAAGGTATTTTGGGAAAGAAGGACGATAAGGAAAGATTATAATGGAATATCTGCTTCACATACTTATAATCTCAGGCATCTATATTATCCTCACTTTAAGCCTTAACCTTATTCTCGGCTATACAGGCATCCCCGCACTAGGCCATATTGCCTTTGCCTGCGTTGGAGCATATACCTCAAGCATCCTTGCCCTGAATTACGGCATATCTCCTTGGATCGGCCTTCTCGTCGGAGCTTGTTTTGCCTCTCTTCTCGGCATCATTATCGGATTTCCCTCAATCAGACTCAAAGGAGATTACCTCGCCCTTGCTACTTTCGGCTTCGGTGTCATTGTCTATTCAATATCGAAAAACTGGGTAGATCTTACAAGGGGGCCGATGGGTCTGCCAGGAATTCCGAAGTTTTCATTCTTTGGCTTTGAACTTCAGCCTGTTTGGGCCTACCTGACGCTTGTCACGGTGTTTGTACTTATTACTGCAGTTATCATAAACAGAATTGTGGATTCACCATTCGGAAGAATTCTGAAAAGCATTAGGGAAGATGAAGTTGCAAGCATTTCGATTGGTAAAAACATAGCTAGATATAAATTGATTGTCTTTGTCGTCGGCGCATTTTTTGCGGGCATAGCCGGCAGTCTTTACGCGCATTATATTACATTTATAGACCCTTCGAGTTTTACAATCATGGAATCCATAGCGGTGCTTCTCATGGTCGTTTTTGGCGGGATGGGGAGCATAAGAGGGTCGTTTATCGGAGCCTCAATTCTGGTCATCTTCCCAGAGAAGTTGAGGTTTTTAGGTATGCCGAGTTCCGTGGCTGCGCCGCTTAGGCAGATGATTTACGGGCTTCTCCTTGTTGTCCTAATGATAAAGAGGCCACAGGGGATAATCGGGCAATACAGGTTTAAGTGATGGGAATACTGAAAGTAAATAATCTTGTTAAACATTTTGACGGCATAAAGGCTGTTGACGACCTTTCGTTCGAGGTCAGGAAAGGGGCAATAACAGCCCTTATTGGACCGAACGGCTCCGGCAAG
>PMJC01000352.1 GCA_003157235.1 Methanosarcina sp. | reverse complement strand
TGGTCAGTATACACTGCCATATATCGCAGTGCAAGTTGCCTTAGTGCAAGGAGATTTCCGATTCTAAAAAAACTCTGAACAGTAGCCTCATCCATATTTTTTACATAGACTTTCCCGGCTTTGAGACGAATATTTAGCTCTTCTGGCGTGATATCAATTAACCGAATCTCATCGGCATTGGAAAAGAAAGCATCCGGTACAATTTCAGAAACTCGGATTTCAATGATTTGGGCAACGGCGTCATTTTGGCTCTCGATATGCTGAATATTGACGGTAGTATAAACTGATATTCCTGCTTGCAGGATCTCTTCGACATCTTGGTATCGCTTCACATGTCTGCTGCCTGGAGGATTGGTATGAGCTAACTCATCTACCAGGACTATTTGAGGATGACGTCGGATAATTACATCGAGATCCATCTCCTTCAGAGAGAGGCCAGGATGTTCGATGGAGACTGTTGGAATAACCTCTAAATTACTAACCAGTACATTTATCTCAGGCCGATCATGGATCTCAATATAGCCGATTACAACATCTTTTCCTTCCCTTAGCCGCTGAAGTACATCTTGGAGCATTGAGTATGTCTTCCCAACACCTGCGGAATAGCCCAAGTAAACTGTCAACCTGCCTTCATGCACTTTTTTTTCATCACGGCGAGCAATACAGAGCAAATCTTCAGCTAGTGGTCTTCCTTCTTCTGCACGATGATCCATTAGCATAATTCCTCTTAGGTGTGACCCTTCTTCATCAAGCGCTCGGTTGAACGAAAGAGCATTTAAATAAAGAAGGTGATAATTTAAAAATCCATCTCACCCTTTGATGAATAAGATTGGCAAATAGGCAAATAAATTATACACCTGTGTGAATCTTTGGGATATCGGATGAACTTTCAATGGGAATGAAGAAGTAGACTCATTAATTCAAAAATCAAGTTAAAGATTAGATTTTGAGCAAATTGAAGAATTGAACGGAAGATTCATTTTGTAGTCATGACAGAAATTGACGAAAATCAGCTTTCTCTAAACCTTCAAAAGCAAGGAAAAAACAGTGCAAACCCAAAAACACTACCATTATGCTTAATACAGAAGTACCCTCACCAATTTCAAAGGATATGAAGCTGAAATAAGTGATTCTACCATTTGTATAAAGGAAATTTTCCCGATGATTCATACAAAAAAAATGTGAGATCTTATTTTATAGGCACAATGATTTTTACGCCGTATTTCCATTGTATAGTACAACTGTAGCTTGAAATAGAATAAAGTTAGTTAATAAAAGTTCTATGGGCATTTTTTAGCCTCGTAACAAGTGCAAGCTATTCAACTCAAATAAAGGATATGAAGATACAAAACTAGACGTTGTCAGGATGATAAAAGCTACAAGAGAAAAAAAGCACTATGTTGTAATTAAGAGTAGGGGATCAGTAGGGACCTACCCTGAAAATAATTGGCGCAAAAAAGCAAGAAAGAGAATAGTAAATGACATCCTAGCAAATGTTTACGTGGTTTAGAACCATCTTTCGAGGATTTAAATAAATCTCCAATTTCAAAAGATTTCATATATAGACTTTATAAATAACAAGCCAAAAATTAGGGTTTATCTAAATGTTCTATATATACCTATTTTGGGATCTAATTTGAAAAAGCAACATGATAAACCTCATAAGTTCATTCTTTTTGGGCAAATGTGGAAGTTACAGCCTCATTTTCTGCGAAAAAATAACTGTATTGTCAAATTAGAGATATTACAATCTACTAATCTATTCAAAAACTTATAACTGGAGATGAGGTCGATTAGTACATCTGAAAGATAATATCTGGTGAAAATTATTTTATTAAGATGATACAGGTATAATATGAGTAGAGAATATGGATAATACAAAAAAAGCCTTTTAGTAGAAATATTTCATTCCTATGAGCATTATTGAGATAACTGGAAGAGGCAAACAGAAAGAGTCCTCTTCGAACACAAAGGAACAAAAGTAGAAGTGATAATCAACTAAAGATTATGCTCGAGATGGTGGTGAAAGACCAGGATGTGGATATGAAAATCTCAATTATCAGAGCTACTAGTAGGACAATTAGATGATGGGGACATATTTATCCTGCCGATCGAAACGGTGACACAGGTAAGAAAGGATTAGGTTTGAAAATAAGTTTTAGATGAAAATGCCCTATATATAAAGGGTTTTATTTTTTGTAAGCATATCTCAGCCTCTGTTCTTCGGTTGAGGTTACTTCCAAAGTATACTTAATAATTTATTCATGCTGTTTGTTCAAACTTTCAGTATGGCTTAATCCTATCCTCTCTAGCACAAAAAAATGTAGGCATTTGTCCCACCAAAAAAAATCATTATGAAACGTTAACAATTATATGGTTGACAATCTATTCACATGCAACTTTACTTTTTAATAGTGTTGCATAATATATACGACTAACAAAATTAACGATATAAGTATCAGAAATGCAATGGCAAGTAAGATAGTTTTTATCCATGTTTGACTGTAAGTTAACATACTAGTTGATATTAGTTCTTTATCCTTGGGAAATTGCGATAAATCGATATCTGCAAAATGCTTCAAATCATTCAGGAGT
>PMJC01000105.1 GCA_003157235.1 Methanosarcina sp. | reverse complement strand
TCGCCAGTAAATGCAGCTTTAAGAGGCTGCTTAAAATTAAATTTGATTCAACAATAGGGATAGGGCTTACAAATTTGAACTGAAAAACTGTAGTATTAAACCATTAAATGTCTGAAATACAAATTAGACAATGATGTTTAAGCTACTTGATATTATACCTCAAGTTCGTAAGTGCTATATATAAAAGTACTACCATATAAAGTCAATGCGTAACTGAATTTCGGGAAAATTTACTATCTGAATTTGGAGTTAGCGTTGTACATTATCCAAATGTAGAAATTATATGAATTTTACGCCAGCTTCTAAGATTATCCTTGGAATTAATAGATATCTCTCCTTAATTTGAAATTTGTTTCACTCTATATTATGGTCAGATATATCATTTTAATGTACATGAGTTATTACATTAAAACTGTTAAAATATCTATTAGTGGCAGTGGATTGATTCTTGTTGTCAATAATAGTTCTAGATTCTGAAGTTATATTCATCTCAAAAGTTCAAGTAGTTATCAGATTTTGTCGAAAGCATGACCCTCAAATCATAAGAAAATGTAAACAAAATTAGTTCGATAGATAGGATTTGAACGCATGAACTCCTACGGAAATAATCCAATATCTTTATGACTTTTCTTTATACCTAGAACTTACGAATTTGAAGTACAAAACCAATAGTATTAAACTCATAACTTTTTAAATTTTATTGTTTAACTATAACGTTTCAAGTACTTGATTTATGCATCAAAAGTGCGTAAGTTTACCCATATGAAAACACCCTCTCATTCTAAAAAATAAATACTCTGCGGAATAAAGGGGTTATATATTAAAATTATATATTATAATTTTATTAAAAGTTTAGACGTAAAACAGTTGATGTTTGATTTTACCCGGACGGTCTCTTTTTCAAAAAAGCTTTATTCAGTATCTAATATAACATACTAAACTAGTCAATTTAAATGTCAATCTTATTATGGTTAACATTTCAGCTATCTTCGGTTTATCTTCAAACATCTTGGAATAGCTTTAATTATCCCTCAAAGCCTATGATTTCCCAAGGTTTCAAACTTCACATGGTTGCTAAAATTGCTTCAGGGAAAGTTGCGAAGGGAACATACAAAAAAGAGTTAAGAATAATATTCAGAGGGCGTTTATAATGGATCAAGATACTTTTATGACGTTGAATGTGATTGCACTGACAGAAAAATTGCCTCCAAAATCTAAAGAGGTATTGGATGAGTTAATAAATTTCGATTTTGAAGATTATGTATCCTTAGATAAAATTGAACTTCGGAAATTCCTTACCCAAGCCTTCCTAATTGGATATGACAGAGGGAATATTGACAGAGAAGAGAGGGAAATGAAAGAGTGTCAAAAATTGGAATAATATTCAAAGTTGGAGATCCATAGCCCCTGAAAACTATAAGACGAATGAAATTTTAACAATAGATGAAGCAGATCTACCAAATTATGAAACAATTATGAAGAAATCTTGAGTGAGTTAACTGAATGTGAAGAAGAAACTTTTGATAAATGGTAAAGATTGGGATGCGAACTGAAAGAATCTGAGATTCCGTATGAAATTTTGCGGATATAAGGAAGGGGACAGATTTAATCAGGTTTGAGAGTGTTCAGAGGAAGACTTTGATAATGACGAAATCACATCTTTTCAGATATAAATTGCAAAAAGGGTAAAGTTTAGTGCGAGGAGTGCGATTCGAACGCACGAACTCCTACGAGAATAGGCTCTGAACCTATCGCCTTTGACCTAGCTGGGCAATCCTCGCACATTGAGGTTACTTTTTTAAAAAAATATGATTTTCTATGTTCAATTTTGAATCCATCACCATTGATTGGCCGAACAACCAGCGCATAATATAACTCATTTTGCAGCAGCAATAGTATTGCTATTTGTTCTTATACTTTATCCTTGAAAACCTTTTCTGAAGACTAAATATATCCTTGACTTTCATATAATTTTCTTTCTCCTGGAAACAGATTTTAAAACTAAAATCCAAAAATCGGTGTTAGGAAGTTTATGTGAATTTATGACGGAGTTAGAAATTGATGAAATAATTCATCCCATCAATTTCAGAATAAGGGCTTTTTGAGAATGCAGGCGGTTTTCTGCCTGTTCAAAGATTGCTGAGTTCGGGCCATCCATCACTTCGTCTGTAATTTCGAGGCCTCTTCTTGCTGGCAAGCAGTGCATAACCATTACGTCAGGTTTTGCAAAGCTAAGGAGCTTGGTGTTTACCTGGTAAGAAGCAAAGTCTCTAAGTCGTTTTTCCTGTTCGGCTTCGTCACCCATAGAAATCCAGACATCCGTATAGATAATGTCTGCGTCCTTTGCTGCAATTTTAGGGTCATCTGTGATCTTGAATTTGCCTCCAAGGAATTTTGCCTTTTCAAGAAATTCTGTTTTTGGTCTATATTCCTTCGGGCAGGCTACTGTAAATTCCATATCCACGATTGCAGAACCAAGTAAAGCTGAGTTGCAAACATTGTTTCCATCTCCTATCCAGGTAAATTTTATGCCTTTAAACCTGTTTTTGTACTCCATAATGGTCATGAAATCGCCCAGAATTTGACAGGGGTGTTCCCTGTCAGAAAGCGCATTGATTACAGGTATAGTTGAGTAGTTGGCCAGTTTAGTTACTGTTTCGTGACTCATGACCCTGGCTATTAATCCATGAAGGTAACCGGAAAGAGTTTTTGCGGTATCCTCAATAGTTTCGCCTCTTCCCACCTGAATATCCTTGGGATTCAGGTAAAGAGAATGACCTCCGAAATCTGTCATAGCGACCTCAAAAGATACCCTGGTCCTAGTAGAGGATTTTTCGAAAATCATTCCTAGACTCTTGTTCTTCAAGTACTCAGTAGACTCTCCTGACTTGCGCTTTTCCTTCAGGTCCGCAGCTGATTCGAGGATTTCATATATATCCTCCCTGGACAGATCAGTTATCGAAAGTATATCTCTCTTCATCATTTCAACCCCGACTTGGTTCTGGCTGAATTATAACTTTATATTACCACATAGTACTATATTTGAAAGTCGTACGCTTGTATAACTTTTGAAACAGTCAGCTTCTAAGTTCTTTCATATGATCGATTCTTTTTTGGATTAGAGCAGCAGTTCCAATGTCTTTCCGGAAAAAAAGATTGCCACGAATATTTTCAAGAGCATTCTGGGCAATTTTTTCAGCTGCATCTATAGTTTCTGCACATCCCACGATCGCAACAGCGCGAGAGCCAGTAGTATAAATTTTCCCGCCTTTCTCATAAACACTAGCATAATAGACCAAAGCTTCTCCTAGATCCTCTACAATTACTTCGCTATCCTTTTCAGGATTATCAGGATATCCTGCAGGAACTGCATACTTACAAACAGTAGCTTTCCTGCTAAATTTTACAGGCAGTTTTCCTAGGGTTCCTTTAACCACTGCAAGCATGATTTCCACAAAATCGGTTTCAATGATGGGAATTATGTTCATGGCCTCAGGGTCTCCGAATCTTGCATTGAATTCCACTACCTTGGGGCCGCTAGATGTAAGGATAAACTGCCCGTAAAGGATACCCATATATTCCGTCTTTGTTTCCTCGTAAAGTGCCTTTACAGTACTCTTCATTATTTGTTTTGCTTTGTCGAGATCTTCAGATAGCATAAACGGTAAGATTTCCTCTGCATCTGTATATGAGCCCATGCCACCTGTGTTAGGTCCAAGATCACCTTCATAGGCTCGTTTGTGGTCCTGCACTGCAGGGAAGAAAACAAGACTTTTTCCATCCACTAGAGCTTGTAGGGTAAACTCCTCTCCTATTAAGCGTTCTTCGATAACAACAGATCCTTTCTCAAGAAGCATACTCGTGTAAGTCTTGGCAGCTTCAATGTCAGGAAGCTGATCCCCCATAACTTTTACCCCTTTACCTCCTGTCAAACCTGATGGTTTGACTGCAACATCACCCAGTTTCTCGATAAAAGCATGTGCAGGTCCTTCCTCTGTGAAAATTTTGTAAGTAGGGCAACCTTCAATTCCATATTTTTTCATGAAATTTCGTGTCCAGGCCTTATCAAACTCGATAATTGCGCAGGTTTTTTTAGGCCCAATTACAGAAATTCCGGCTTCCCATAGAGCATCTGAAATTCCTGCTGCGAGCGGAGCTTCAGGCCCTACAAATGCAATATCTATGTTTCTAGATTTTGCATATCCAATGACTTTTTCAACATCTGTTTCCTTCTCAAGCAAAAAATCCTCACAGAGGACAGCAATTCCGGGATTTTTTTTTGCCATTACCGCATAGATGGAGGGATTATGCTTGCTGCTCTTGATTCCTGCGGCAATTACGTGTTCTCTTCCGCCACCACCGATAATTAAAATTCTCATTTTCATTCTCCTTTCTAAAAAAATTACTTCACTACATTATAATTTGGCTATAATCTGTGTCGATAAAGAAATCAAATAAGAAAAGGTAGTGAGTTTTCAGTCCTCAAAACCTCTCAATATTATTTTGACTTACATTCCACAAATGTGCAACCATGTAAAATTTGGTTGCCTATTTTCTCACTATTCTTCATTGAAAGCTATATAGTTTTTAAGTGACTGTCATATTAAGAAAATAGATGATATTCATTTATAAATCTGTAGCAAGTGGGTTTTATGAAATATATTTTCATTAATTGCAGTGTATTTTTGATTAGCAATACTTATATAATCTGGAATATACTGAAAGAATTTCTAGATCTCTATTTATTCTAATAAATATCTTNNCGTTTCCTCAAACAGTTAAGTTTTCCAGATTTTTTGCCAAAAATATAATTGGAAACATTCATAATTTAATGCATTTTCAGCAGATTGAATGAATGAATCAAATTCCATGTAAAATTACTAAAATAATGTTCAGAAGTTATATCACTTTTTAGTAACTCTTTAAAGCTCAAAGAGTTCTATAAGGACAAAATGCAGATCAAAGCAGTTAATGAAAATTGCTATCTGAACAGCGAATCAAAACTCAAAAGATGTTCAGATCCGTGTAATGATANNTCTTGATACAATCCTTTCTTACCTTAATAAATCAATTAGAGGGACCGAAGGTAAATTCTAAAAAGATCAACAAAATATTTAGAAGAATTCACATGAAAGCTAAAAATACCTATTAAACAAGGATATTTCTAAAAGAAGCAAAATATATTTTTATATTTATTCCTTCAGATCTCTTCAATATAGAAAAATGAGTATCACTACTTTAACTTAACAGGTCACTTGCACTTACAAGAGGGAAAAGTTCTGCTCCTGCTTCTTTCATCTTTTCCTTTGCCCCTTTTTCTCTGTCTACAACACTAATTATATGCTTCACACTGGCTCCAGCTTCCCTGACAATTTTGATTGCATCTCTGACAGAACCTCCAGTTGTAGTAACATCTTCGAGCATTACAATCTTGTCTTTTGGTTTAATATCACCTACAAACCTGCTTTTTGTACCGTAGTCCTTCGTAGCCTTACGAACTATAAGCAATGGAAGTTCTGTTTCCATCGAAACTGCTGTCGCCAGCGGCACGCTCCCCAATTCAATCCCTGCAACTGTGCTGACATCCATATCCTCTATCTTGATTGCTGCTTGTCTGGCTATAAGCTTCAGGGTTTTAGGATCAGTACTGGCTTTTTTGATATCTATATAATACTTGGTTTTCTTCCCTGAAGTCAGAGTAAAATTACCATATTGAACAGCTCCGCAGGCTTTGAGGGCTTCGATAAGCTCCTGTTTTTGAATATCCAACTCTTTTTTTGTTTCTGATTTTACTTTACTCATGATCTCACTTGTTGTAGTTTTCGTTGCTCCATTAATTATTATAATTATCATATCTATTGTTTCTTAATATTTAAAGAATCATTATTCATTTTTATCCTATTATTTTACCTCAAAATTTTATTAATTTAAATGATTTCACCAGGGTTCTTTTTTTACCCCTATAAAGTATCCTATTATGTTTGTGGCAAGATGAAGCAGAGGTGTTATTATAAGGACTATTATCATTACGTTGGGAGCAAAATTATTCACAAACCATTCTGGGGATATAAGGTATGTGAAAACCCAAGATCCTACTACAAAGTCCAGCTGGTCTACACAGGGAAGGGGGGCGCCTCTTTTCAGATTCATTCGACGCTTGAAAAAACTCTTGAACATATCTCCGAGAAGTGAACCGCAGGAAAGAGCGAAGACAACTTTTAGTGCGTAAGTATAGTTCTGGCCAAAAGCTGGTACATCAATTCCCAAAATTTCGAACCCATTTGAATTGAGCCATATCTGAATACTGCCTGCAAGAACTCCAAAAAAAACTCCTGAAAAAAAGCCCATGTAGGTTTTTCCATCCCCTATGATTCTTCTTCCATCCTTTAGAAACCTGCCTCCATCAATTGGCTTCCCGCCACCAAAAATAGCTGCAAAGGGATTGGGGATGTAAGCTGGAAACATCAGCCAGAGTGCTTTAATTATCAGATCGATCATGTTATAAACTCTTTATTTTGATTTTATTTTTTTTCTTTTGGAATAAATTAAGTTATTTTCCTATCTTTAACAATTCACTGTGTTTTTAAGTTTTGAATGGGTGTCAATTACACATCTCTAACAACTCAAAATAAGCATATAAAAGCTGATTTTTGTAGCTGAATGATTATTATATTTCGTCTTTTAGCAGAAAGAAGCTTAAAATCTCTAATCTCTAGCAAAGAATAATAGGCATCTAATCCCACTGAATTTACTATGCAACCCAACAGATTAACAACATGTTCAACTAATAATGTTACTTCGTCTCTTTGCAAAAACTAGCCAAACGGAGCTATTATAGTGGACTTCAATAAACTCTGATCTTGGTTAGTCATTTTTATCCTTTTCTTATAAGCATATGACAAAATATAGGAATTTATTGATAATTCTCAATAGTTAATGCACGCATTGGGATACTCTTGAATATAATATAGGTATAAGACTATATTTTAAAAGTGTAAACATTGTGTGTAATGACTTCAATTATAAATATTCAATTTTTAACTTAAGCCAAACTCTAAAACCATAAAAAATCTACATAAATGTAAGAACTCAATCTATATTATACAACTACCGAGAAAAAAATTTACAGTAAAAAAACTGCAATTTTATAAATCTACTACCTTGAGGAATAGAAAAGGGCAACACACTACCGAGCTACAACTCTGCAGAGGCACACTTCTGAGTGGTATAAAATTTTGTTCATATTTTCTCTTTTTCTGTTTTTCCGTACTTTCAGTGTTTCATTTTATTTATTTAAACTTCAGTCAGCGGACTAATTAGACACCTTTTAGAGGATTCCGATTTACGTCTATTTTTTTCCCATGAATCCTGTCCAAATTTTCTCACTAATTTATGCATTTGACCTATTTTTTTAAACTTATAGGTAAGCCACGGAAAATGTGGAAAAATAAGGAAGAAATGAGTTTAGGGAACTTTTTTTCCTTGGTTTTTTTTTTCCCGTGATTATAGAATTTCAAGTGACTTGAGCATAAACAATAACTTTTGAAAACATAATTATTTCGTAAAAGCGCAATTAATTCATTTACTTTTGAATCGACATTCTGCAGATTTACACCGATTTAGAATTTGTTTGTCTATTTAACCGTAAGTATTCATTAAAAGTGACTAGTCAGTCTACCAAATATCAGGGGTGGGATCTGTTTTGGCGTAGTAGATATTTCTGATTGTTAACTGCTGGGTAAATAAAAAAAAATGAACAATAACCTACAGCGAAAGAAAATAATTCTCCCGAATATTACTCAATGAATTTTGAAAAAGATTGCTGCCAGTATTGTTTTACCAGGTTGAATAGTTATCATTGAAAGTTAGATAAATTTTCAAGCTACTATCATATTGAAAAAATAAATAACATTATTTTGTGCGTATGAGCAAGTGAATTTAGAAATATTAATTGGCTTTTAATTGGATTTTCTTTTAATTGGCTTTTTAATTAGTTAGTTTACTATAGAGAATTTCGATAAACCTCTGATTTTCACGAGTTATTTAGGCTCCATTAATAAGCATATGACAAAATTGAGGATTTTATAGAAATTCTCTGTAATACATTAATCACTGCAGGAAAACTTCAGGTTTCGTTTCGTCTGCAGATTGCAGAGTTTAAAAATGATAAGTTATTCTAAAAAAAAAATTGATCCTATTGCCAACTTTCTGCAGGTATACACAGGGATGAAATCGATTTTCTAAATATGACAGTAGCTTAAAAATTAATTTAATCTCTGTTGAGAATAGGTGGGCAAATAGGCAAATAAATTATACATCTGTGTGCATATGCAGAATGTCGAATATCACCTGATCCTTACTCCATTTCTTCAATTTAAATCCGTCTAAGTTTTACTAACTCAGAAATCTCAGTAAATACTTACCCCTTTCACTGAGTGTAGGTTCAGGATCTGATCCACCAGGTCTCCAGGAACTTTGCGGTCGGTAATAATTGTAAGCCTTGGGTTGTCAGTAAGGTAGGGATCATCGGAGACAGCCTGCCGGATACTTACGTTGTTTTTGGAAATAATGCCTGCAACTTCTGCAAGAATACCCATATTAGCAGCATCTTCCGGGATAATAATAATCACTCCTAACCCAAGTGAGGGAGCAACATCTCTTAGAAAAGGGATTGAATGAATATTTTTAAAAATAGCACTAAAAAACTCATCTGAGATAATTGTCTTTGTGGTTGCGTCAACCACTCTCCTATCAACGCCTGCTTCTCTTGCAAGCTGTGTATGCGCGATCTCAATATTTCCTGAAGTGACTTTTCCTTCCTCATTCACCTGAAATCCACGTTCGAATAGCAATTTAAGTACTTTTGCCTGTGCAGGGTATTTTTCATATTTTTCTACTAACTTATTCCACATATAAACTTAATTAAAACTAGTTCCTT
>PMJC01000424.1 GCA_003157235.1 Methanosarcina sp. | reverse complement strand
ACGTTATTAACGAATATATAAACGAAACGAGAAACAGACTTAAAAGATGAAAAAAAGCAGCAAAAGTAAAAAAAGAATTGGAAGTTTCCGATAAGTAGAAGCGCTTGATTAAGGTATTTTTACTTTAGAATACAGGCAGCATCCTTTGCGAAGTAGGTGATTATAACATCAGCCCCTGCCCTTTTGATAGAGATGAGAAACTCGTAAATAGCTTTCTTTTCATCAAGCCAACCGTTAGCTGCAGCTGCTTTAAGCATGGAATACTCTCCGCTCACATTGTATGCAGCTGTTGGTATTCCAAATTCTGTCTTTACCCTATAAACAATATCCAGATAAGTAAGAGCTGGCTTTACAATTATGATATCTGCCCCTTCTGCAACATCAAGGGCTACTTCCCTGATAGCCTCATTGCTGTTTGCTGGATCCATCTGGTTGGTAGAGCGATCCCCAAAAGAGCAACATGATTGGGCAGCGTCTCTAAAAGGCCCATAGAAAGAGGAACAGTATTTTGCGGCATAAGACATGATTGGAACATTATTAAATCCATTTAAATCAAGTGCTCCTCTGATGGCTCCGACCATGCCATCAATCATTCCTGAGGGAGCTACTATATCAGCACCTGCTCGTGCATGGCTGACTGCTATTTTTTTGAGGATCTCAAGAGTCTGGTCGTTCATAAGATCTTTAGTTTCAAGATCGATAATACCGCAGTGTCCATGGCTTGTGTACTCACACATACAAACATCTGTGATCACCAAAAGTTTGTCTTCTAGCTCAGCCTTGATCCTACGGATAGCTTCCTGCACCACATCAGTTTCACCGAAAGACGAACATCCATATTCATCCTTAAAAACAGGCACTCCGAAAAGTAATACTGCAGGAATTCCGAGTTCTGAGATTTCTTTTGCTTCTTTTGCGACCTCTGAAAGAGGAAATTTGTATATTCCTGGCATGGAAGAAATCTCAACAGGAGACTTGATAGCTTCATCCACAAAAATGGGTTGAACCAAGTCATTAACGGATAATGTAGTCTCACATACAAGGTTCCTGATCTTTCCTTTTCTCAACCGTCTCAATCTGACATCTGGAAACATGTTAAAACTCCTTTAATCACGAATTATTACTTTGAGAGTGGGGAAGGTCACATATACCCAATTCCTTAAATAAAGGATAATTTGAACCTTCGCTTCGTCTAATTTCCGCTTTAAACCTCTAAGTTGTCTATTTTTTGTAATGTGAATTTTTTTGGCACCAAAGTCAGATGTGGTGCCCCAGTCTCTGACCGAGATGATACACATTAGAAATTAAACAGCTTTATACATGCTTATGATTGGATTACCTATCACATAATGCTGGTGCCTGAGTATCGATACAATATAAAGGATCCCAATAAACCTCTAATTTTCACGAATTATTAATATCTCATTTATAAGTATATGACAAAATCAAGGGTATTTATCAAAATGATTTAAATTATTTTCAGAAGATTAACTAATAGGGGATAAATAACAAACTCACATTTGTCAACTGTCTTTTGACCCCATTACATTTCTCTTTTACACTTCCAGATTTTTTTTCTTTATAGTCTAGATTTCAATGAATTTAATAAACAAGTTTTTATTCATGTTCATTTACTTCCTTGAACAAGACTATTATTATCTATCATAAAGAAATTTTATTCTGGAAAATTAACATATTTAGTCAGGAGTAAAGACAATGCGCAGGGACTATATTGACACAGACTACAACCCAAAGGATACGGATTTGATATGTGAATTTCACATTGAACCATCATCAGGAGTAGATTTTGAGGAAGCTGCCACACACATGGCAGGGGAAAGCTCTATAGATTCCTGGACTGAAATTGTGACACTGAGTCCCGAGCTTGCAGCGAGACTGAAGCCTCACATCTTCTATGTAGATGAGAAAGCACAGACTATAAGGGTGGCTTATTCTGAAGAACTTTTTGAACTGGGTTCGGTCCCCCAGGTTCTAAGTGCTGTTGCAGGAAATATCCTTAGCATGAAAATCGTTGACAATCTCAGATTGCAGGATATCTCTTTCCCAAAATCGATGCTTAAAGAGTTCAGAGGTCCGAAATTCGGGTTGCTAGGAATCAGGAAACTTGTAAACGTTCAGGAAAGGCCTTTAATAGGGTCCATCGTCAAGCCGAAAGTAGGTTTAAACTCTGAAAAACATGCAGAAGTCGCTTATAATTCTTTTGCAGGAGGTTGTGACCTTGTTAAAGATGATGAGAACCTTACGAACCAGAAATTTAACAGCTTTGAAAAAAGAGCCGAACTCACACTCAAGCTCGCAGAAAAGGCAGAGTCAGAGACTGGAGAACGCAAAATGTACCTCTGCAACATCACTGCCTCGACTTGCAAGGAAATGATTAGTCGCATGAATATTCTTAAAGACCTTGGCGCAAGCTACGCAATGATCGATATTGTACCTGTAGGCTGGACTGCCCTTCAGACTCTGAGGGAAGAGTCTGAGGATGCAGGTCTGGTTCTACATGCGCACAGATGTATGCATTCTGCATATACTCGTAATCCACGCCACGGGATAAGCATGGTTGTCGTTGCCAAACTCTGCAGACTGATCGGGCTTGATCAGATTCACATAGGTACGATTGTAGGAAAGATGTACGGAAAAAAAAATGAGGTTCTTATTCTTCGGGATACGTGTGCACTTGAGAAAGTACCTGCAGATAAAAGTCAACATGTCCTATTTCAAGATTGGGGGGGGTTAAAGTCCATGTTCCCAGTTGCATCTGGAGGATTAGCTCCTACAATGATTCCTAACCTGTACTCCATTTTCGGAAAAGAAGTTATAATGCAGTTCGGTGGTGGAATTCATGCACATCCTATGGGTACGGCTGCCGGAGCCACTGCCTGCAGGCAAGCACTTGAAGCGAGCATTGATGGAGTCAGTCTGCAAGAATACGCAAAAAGCCATACAGAACTTGAAGTAGCCCTTGGAAAATGGTTGAAAAAATAAGGGTCATAAGCCGAGAAACGAAATTAGGGGAAAAAAGAACGGAAGTCAGCATAATTGAACCAGAAGGAGCTTATTACTAGTGCAGACAGAAAACTGGAATAAAATAAAGACCCGAATTTTCCGGGTTTCCGAAGAAAATATAGATATCGTTCTTGAAGAGGCAGCAGCGATTCTCAGGAGTGGAGGAACTGTAGCCTTTCCTACGGAAACTGTCTATGGGCTCGGGGCTGACGGCCTGAACCCATACGCAGTCCGAAATATTTTCGAGGCAAAAGAACGCCCCTCAGGAAAACCTCTTAGCCTACTTATCCATTCAAGGGAAGATCTCGAAAAAATTGCAAGGAATATCCCGGAAAAAGCCTTCAGACTCATGGATGCTTTCTGGCCAGGCCCACTTACAATTATTCTGGAAAAAAAAGATATTGTCCCAGGAATTACCTCCGGAGACCTCCCATCAATAGGAATACGCATGCCTAACCACATGATTCCTCTAGAACTTATAAAAAGGGCAGGTACTCCTCTTGCCGCTCCGAGTGCAAACCTTTCAGGAAAGCCTAGTTCCAGTCTCGCAGCACATGTAATAGACGATCTTGCCGGTAGAATAAATGCAATTATTGATGGAGGAGTAGCAGCCATAGGCCTTGAATCGACTGTGATTGATATGACTGCAAAGGCGCCGATTGTACTCAGGCCCGGAGCTGTGGGGATTAAAGAGCTTGAAAAAGTCATCGGAAAAATAAATTATGGATACAAAAATGACAATGTTGAGATCGAGGAAGCATCTCTGAAAAAGCAAGCATCTCAGAGATACGGGCACTATATTCCTAATACAAAGGTCATTCTCGTTGAAGGGGAAAACAAGTCAGTTTCGAAAAAAATTATTGAATTGCTCGAAAATTGTAGGAATAATGGGCAGAAAATCGGGTTCCTACTAAGCAAGGAAACTGCAGGAATTTTTGCTTTGAAGGAACTGAATATGGAAGAATACTTTTTGCTGGGATCCAGAGAAGAACCAGAAGTTGCTGCCAGAAAATTTTTTGAAGATCTCAGGGATCTGGACAGCAAGGATCTGGATATTATCGTGGTCGATGGCTCCTTCAGCCACTCAGGACTTGGTGATGCTCTCATTAACAGATTGAGAGGAGCTTCATCTTCAAGCTTTACTGTTTAAGTTAGACTATGACAGCAGAATAAAAAGTTTGATATAATAGTTGAGAGAGATATTTTTGAAAGTAGAAAAAGAAAATATGCAAAAGATACAGGCCTATACAAAATTCATGGGCCAAAATGAGAAATTAAACAAAATTTACTTTGTGATGCTAGCTGCAGGTTTGTTTTTAACAGGCCTTGGAATGGAAGAAATAGAGATAGCTATATTATCTGAACTGTAATTTTGGTCTTTACTTTAGCTGAAGCATTAGACACCTTAGCCTCCGGATCCCTTCGAAGGCTGAGATAAGTCAGTTTTTTTTAAAAGAGGCTTCTAAAATGGGTGAAATTATTGCAAGTGAGAAGATGCACGAATACTTCGATGGACTCGAAGCGAGGCTCAAGGAAGCAATTGAGATTGCAAACAGGGCTCGGGCCCGTGGGGGAGACCCAAAGCCAGTTGTAGAAATTCTCCTCGCGAAGGATCTTGCAGATAGGGTTGAGAATCTTATAGGAGTTAAAGGAGTTGCAGAAAAGATCCGGCATCTTGAGACAAGGATGTCTAGGGAGGAGGCTGCTCTCGAGATCGGGCGCCAGGTTGCAGAAGGCGAAGTTGGAATCTTTGCCACTAAAAAGGATGCAGTTGAAGCTGCAATCCGGGTTTCCATGGCTACCCTTACAGAAGGAGTTGTTGCAGCTCCAATTGAGGGAATTGACAAGGTCCAACTTGGGAAAAACGACGACGGTTCTCAGTATGTCAGAATATTTTATTCCGGGCCCATCCGAAGTGCAGGAGGAACAGCACAAGCTCTTTCCGTACTTGTTGGTGACTATGTAAGACGCGGGATTGGAATTGAACGCTATAAACCAAGGCCAGAGGAGGTGGAGCGCTATGTGGAAGAAATACTGCTTTATAAAAGAGTTGCAAGTCTACAGTATACACCTTCTGAAGATGAAATCCGTTTGATAGTGCGAAACTGCCCTGTTTGTATAGATGGGGACCCAACTGAAGAAGCCGAGGTCGAAGGACACAGAGATCTGGAGAGGATAGGAACAAACCGTGTTAGAGGAGGAATGTGCCTTGTACTTGCTGAAGGGCTTGCCCTCAAAGCCCCAAAGGTCAAAAAACATGTTAATAAGCTGAATATGGATGGATGGGAATGGCTGGAAAAGCTTATTAGAGGCTCAAAAAGTGCAGGAGATGAAGAAAAAGAGCAGACAAA
>PMJC01000324.1 GCA_003157235.1 Methanosarcina sp. | reverse complement strand
GATGAAGCAATAAAAGCATATAACAAAGCAATTGAAATTAACCCACGAAATGCGTATGGTTGGTCCAATAAAGGAGACGCTTTAGTTAAATTAGGTAAGTCCGATGAAGCAATAAAAGCATATGACAAAGCAACTGAAATAGTAAGTGAAATTAAATCGCATAATTCAATTTTGTAGATTGAATACTTATTTAATTTTTATTTATTTTTATCCTTCACGAGATTAAATTTTTATCTGACAGTATGTAAGTTCATATAGTCTCTGATATTCTTATTTGAAAATCATGTTCACGATCAAATTACTCTGGTCTAATAATTTTTAGCAATTATCTGATTTTCAATTCCTTTTTTTTGAAAAAATATTCACGTTTTAAAGCCAGCTCAACTTTCACGACAATTCTCCTCAAAATCTATTAGTTCTGATTGACTCTATACTCTTTCTTGGTCACAAAAAATAGTATTTATAGTTTTTACGAATGCACAGGTTTTGTGTGAAAATCTATGCATTATCTAAATTCAACCAAAGTTTAGAAGTATTTCGATATTCGTTCAATAAAAAAATTATAAATTTTAATAAAATCGCCATGATTACTAAATATAGAAAAAAGAGAACTATCAAAATTGAATCTAAAATAATAACTATTCAGTCTAGTTAAAACAAGTTCATAGCTCTTTTTACATAAATTTACAGCAAAAAATGTTGTGAGTTTATTTTATTTAACTGTTGTCTATTAATCTTTTTATCTTTCTACAAGTTAGTAATCAGATAGATTGAAGAGTTACTTCTTTGTGTTATAGCCAACCCAAGCGAAGGTAGTTAATATTAGCTATATATATATTTTTCGATTTACGTCCGAACTTTTAAAATTTGTGAGGGATAATTTAAACTCTATATCTACTTTTTGTAGCCTTATTAAACAATGATAGACATCATGATAGCTAAAGTGGGGGATTGTTTGAAAAAATAAAACAAATGCCTCTAAAAAATTTTAATATTATTCGGTGATATCGATATAATGACTTACGAAATGTATTTCCTTATGACGCCATGTATATAATAAAACAGTAATCAAAACAGAAGATTAAGGGGTACATAGCAGATTTTACATAAAATTATGCATTCTGCAAAATCTAACGCATTAAAAAAATTGGATAAAAACTTGGAAGAGTTGTCTATACTGTCGGAGCAGAGACAGTAACTTAAAATATATACACACAGTAGTATATTTGATTCGAAATAAGATCAACGTCTTCCACGCAATTCAACTCTACAGGTTAGTTTTTAGTCCTTTAAAGTATCTGTTCGGTGTCTAATACAATATACAATTATCTGCCGAATTATTTTAAATTAATAATATGAAAAATAGTTTCTAAACGAAAAACAATACCTTACAATCTTTTTCACAATCAAAAAACAATTAAATATTAATAATGATTTTTTAGTGTTTCCTAAGTCTTCAAAGTTTTAAAATTAGGTGAATTACCGTTATTCTAGCAGTGATTTTTGCAGCATCTCGCTAGGGTCGATCACAGGCTGAAAATTCAACTTTTAATGGATCTTGCCTTGCGAATCTGTGGGTTACTAATATAATATAGTATAGGGATATTTTTTGATTCGTTTGTTAGTTGTTCTTACTCACAAATTTCTTCTTCTATAAAGTATATATGTATCTTTCCGTCTTGATCGAGGTAAAAATCCATTTCGCCATATTTTGTTTCAAGTGAATGCATGTTGAGATTCCTTTCTATATTTATAACCGTATCTTAATTTTGTTTTGTTGCGTAGCATGTATACTTTTTATGATCTTCTTTGCTCCTACTGGTTAATAGTTCTGCAATTATCTAGCTAAATATAATGCAATACCAACAATTTCAGAGCATAAAACTTGAAATTAAACAGAAGTGTATACATTGCAAATAGATAGCCTTATTATGCGCGCCATTCAATGTATACAAGTGCATTCGCGCAATGGAATGCATAATACTTTTCTCTATTTAAACTGATATTTTCATGTATCTAAATAATTTAGTACATATTTTGATAATAATTAGTCAAGGATTAGTTTTCACAGGTGGCATTTATTAAAATTAACATTAGTTTAGAGGTATTTGTTTGTCGATTCATGTTTTTTCATGGAAAATGCACTATGAACTTGATTCAAGCGCGCAAATTTAAATTTGTTCAATTATCTGGTTTGCTATCTGCCATTTGAGTGTTAGGCAGTTAATTAAGATTTATAAAAGCTTATTGATTTATTTGCAAAAAATTGCCATGTCTGGCCATAAATTAATAAAGAAATCTCAAAATTAATTCAAATTGAGAAATAAAAGTGTCAAATGATGCTGAAATAAGCTAAAGAATTAATATAAAAAAGTCACCATTAACGAAAAATCATCAAATAAATAGCTACGGCCAAATATTCCACGGAAATCATCATGATCTAGGCCATGGTCTCTATCGTGATCAAGCTCTCTACTGCGATCTCTTCCAAAATCATCAAGGCCACCATAACATCTACCAAACTAATAATAAAAATGAAACAAAATTTAGTATCTGCTCGTAAACATAAAAGCAAATTAAATTTGAAAAGAACTTATTTATTTTAAATAAATTCGAATGCATTTTTTCTTACTTATAAGTTTATGAGTGTTAGGGGTACTAGTGAATAAAATATTAATGAAAAGTTTACATTGATAATATACATAAGTTTTCTCACAACATTATGTGGAAGAAAGCTGTCTATATTCAAAGCTTAATTTAAAAAACAGAGTCTTAACAATTAACTTGGATAAAACAATATCAATAGTCATCTTCATTTAGATTCAATTGATAAATTTGTGTGAGCTGATTTTCTTCAACTGTGGGCTATTGATTGCATTTATTCATTTACCACTTATTAGGAATCACACTTCTCTGTTATGCCAAAATCAATATCTATCAACCTGTTTTTGCAGGCTGAATAGTTACAACAGGAGTATACTAAGGTTTTGCCGGTATCAACCGTGTAAATCCTAGAAATTACAAAACCAGAATGAGACATAAAGAAAGATCTTGATAAAATCAATTAGTAGGACTTAAGTACTTATGATACAAAATCAAGTATGATAACTGTCACAGTTAAAATTTGAATCTTGGGAAGTTATATGTTTACAGCTATTAGTTTTGTATTTCAAGTGCCATAAGTCATAACTGGATTTGTTAATCTCAGAATTTAAATGGATAAGAAACATGGTGGAACAACTTGAAATTATTCAGGTTACCCTCGAGGACGCAATTGAAATCTTGGCTCTTCAGAAGCTGGCATACCAGAGTGAGGCTCGGATTTACAATGACTGGACAATACCCCCTTTACTTCAGACCGCTGAAGAGATTCAAGACGAGTTTAGTACACACGTATTTCTCAAAGCCATATCAGCACAAACATTCAATTGTGGGATATGTACGAGCCTCAACGATAGGCACTACTTGCCATATAGACAAGCTGATCGTGCACCCGAAGTGGCAAAATCTAAATTTAGGTACTCATTTAATGACAAAAGTTGAAATCATGTACCGAAATGTGTCCCGTTTTGAAATCTTTACCGGATCACGTAGCACCAAAAATCTTCATCTATACCACAAATTAGGATATGTGGAATTCAGGAAAGATTTACTGAGCAGCAAACTTGAACTTATTTACCTAAAAAAGATTGTGATTAACCAGCGGGTATAGATATAGGCTATTGTCATGGCAATTTTTCAGCACTCGCTAATTTTCATTTACCCATGAGTGAGATAAATTCATCAGTAGTCAATTGATATTATCCCAAAATAATCGGAATACAGTTCCCAGTTTTTTTTCTCGGAATTTTGGCACTACTGGAGCAAACCTTCGTTATGAGCATGTAAACGCAAGCAAAAGATATATTTTATATCATGTGATGAAAACATCAATCATACATTTCCGGCAGACAAAAATTTTATAATGAAATTTTTGATATATGAAAGAGGATTTTTCATACAGGCATTTTTCCGAGGAATTTAAGAAATCTATATAAAAAAGTATCGAAAGACATGTAAAAGTAAATGGCTTCTTGCTGATTTTCGTAGGTTTGTACAATTTTCAGCTGAAAAGTCACAACTCACTTTCACAAATATACACAAGAATTACTTTCATTGAAGAATATGGGAAAATACGCAAACAAATTCTGCACTTATGTACATATGCAGAATGTCGAAGATCTCTTTAAATAAAAAAATAAGGACCAGAAATAAATAAGGTCAAATATACAAATTAGAGGAAAAGATTTTGATATGATTTTCACGGGGAAAAAATCGAGGTGAATCTAAATCCTAAAGATTTGTAGTAGATAAAAATTACTGAATATATAATTGATTCAAATACAATATTTTATAATTTGGATAAAAATTGAAGGAACCACGAGTGAAAAATTTTAGGACATATGATATTAAGAAGGCAGATATCAATATATTTCCATAACAGTTATTTTTTTGAAGGACCAATTACTTTCAAGTACGAAAAATAGGTATAATAATAATTAAATGAAGCCTATATTTTTTGTAGATTCCTTGATCCATTTAGGCTACACTAAATGAATGTAAATTTGTTATATAATTATAGTTTAATAGTTTGTTGTAAAAATACGAATGATGCGAAATTAATATGCATCCTTGTAAGCTTCATAAGTATAGAATTCATTTGTTTTATGTACAAAATCAAGTGCACTAGGCTGTGTAGTCTAAACGCACATTCCAAACAGTTAAAGTTTTAATGCGATTTGTTTTCCAGTCAAATTGTGTAAGTACTAAAACAGATATTTCAATAGTTATTAATAAACATATATTATCCAAAATCAAAAAGTTAAAATATATTATTGATTATATACCTAATAATACAGCTATTAAAAAGATATCTAAAATACCCATATTTTAAATCATATATACTAAATTATAGATTTGTAAAATACTACATAATTTGGTATAATATCAACTAAATGCAATTGTTATAATTAACTATATATTTTTAGATTTATATCATAAAATATGTTTTTGGTGCTGTAAAATCAATTTTTTATCAATTACAAAAACTAAAAAACTAGTATTAATTATTGATAGGTTATCTCAAAAATGGAATATATTTGAAGTAAATAAATGGATACAGTAATTTATAAGAGTACATTAATAAATACATATTCAATTCACTGATGATACACTATATGTCTATAATTGTA
>PMJC01000328.1 GCA_003157235.1 Methanosarcina sp. | reverse complement strand
TAGTGATTCAGATGTATTCTTCGTACTGGAAAAGAAATTAACTGAATTTATCACAAATTACTAGATCTACGAAAATGAGACAAGTTAATATAAAAGAGGAATTTAACAGAAGAATATTATTGAGAGAAAATATTTTCGGTTGATGAACTATGCACGTATAACGATAAAACTAGAGTTATCTCGCTGTTATAATAAAAAAAATGAGAGTACATGAGGATACATTATCAGCACAGTACTATCATGCTAAATCAAAATTTTAGATCTACATTACAGTTTGATCCAGTTCACACAGAAGAGAACTTTTAATTCATGCTGCAATGAGCTTATTTGCAGACCTTTTTATTTCGTAAAGCCTCTGACGTGAGTCAAGGAAATAAAAAAGTTCAATTAAAATCTCTTCTTCCTTTAGCTTGTTTAATGCATATCTGACTGTGCGTGACAGAAGTATTGTTTCATGGATAATTTCTTTTTGTGTCATCTGCCCTTTTGCCTCAAGGGTTTTAAACACAAGCTTTGCCGACGGCGGCAGTCTTTCAAGTTTCTCGTAGCTAATATCATTCAAATATTCATTTAAGACAAAAACGATCCCTCATATAGAATCATCATTTATATAAAAAACTTAATCATATTTAAACCGGCTGGTTTAGATTCAGTCGTTTAATTCAAAAATACTAGTAATACTCCTAGCAAAGAGCATAAGAGCTTTTTTTAAATTATACTTTATTATATTTATACCTCTCAGTATATAAAAGGTAAAACTCCTGGAAATAGCTATTTGGAATTCTCTCCTAATATGAAAAACCTAAGAATATTCTTTAGTTAACAATAAACAGGTCAAATGTCCCATCCATACACGAAACTNNCGATATGCGGTTTTTTACCAGGATTTTTTTTTAGTTCAAGGTAAAAATCCTTGAAAATTTCAATTAAAGCTTTTAGGTTGATACGTTTGATTATTCTGATATGTCCTACTCCCTCCGAATCAATCATAGTTCGATAGTTTTTGTTTAATTTCAAATTTATTCACTTTATTCCATCTTATTCAAAGAAGAGCCATTTATGGCCCATTTATAACCAAATGATTATATTTCGGGTTTACAGAAATCCTCTTTCTTAATCCCATTATTTTATAATTAATGGATTATTTTTCTATGCGGAGCAAAGTAAATTATCTATTCACAATTGTGAATTACTTTTGTATCTTAAATTATAAAAATGTTGTGTCTCCATATTGTAGCAGGAAAATACAGTTCTAGTTTTAAATCTCAGGATTAAATCTAAGAATTTTTAAGGTTTAGTTCTCAAATTCTTAAAAAGAATGATAACGTTTAGAGAATTTCTATAAACCTCTGATTTCCATGAGTCATTTAGATACCATCTATATGCATATGATGAAGTTTAGGGGTTTAGCGAAATCCTATCCAATTTATTTTCGTTTCGCTCTTGAGATTCTGCTATATTTTTGTTAACAATCTTCCCTGAAAAAATGTCAGCAAGGATATCAAGCTCATCTTCTGAAAAGTTTCTTGTGAAAGTAATGAATGACAACTGTCTTAATACAGGTTTTCATTCTTATGATGAGGGTGCCATAATCCATGAGTAAAGTATAGCACACAACATTATTTTTAGGCAAATTTTGCCCTAAAAGGTAGGTATAAATATTAACTAAAGTTCTCAATATTTTTGAAAGCGCAATGTGAATGAATGCTGCCAGAATGACAGAAAGGCTAGCAATGAACTGCATATCCATTAATCCCAGTTCAATTCAGGGTCGTAACTTCTAGGCTTTTCGATGGATATCAGATTACTGAAAGCATTTCAGGATGCTCTCCTCCTACTTCAAGATCTTTTTTCCCTCAAAACTATTCATGCATTATCCCAAAACTACTTAGAAATTCTCTATAAATTCTCCAAAAAATCGGGCCAAAATAGAAAAACTACCAAATATACGAAGGTAAAGAAGATTCAGTTCCAAATCCAGTGATAAACATAAAATAGAAAATAACTAAATTATGAAACTCTATTGAAAATATTTTATTATCACCGCATTGTGTCTGCACATCGAATATTATATTTAGTCGAAGACCAAGTTCTTTCTATAAGGTAACATTTTAATCATAAATTAATACCCTCTATTTTGGAACAGAGTCTAAAGCCTTTGAATTCAGCATAATTCTGTTTTAATTTATAGTAAGGATATTAGTGTAATCTGCATTAGCGAATTTTTTGGATTTGCAACTATAATTTTTAACCTTTTAATAATTTATACTCAGAATGCTTTCTATTTTTCCTAAGTATATTTGAAAAAGTAACAAACATACCTTCTATTGACACTTTTCACCCATTTAACGTGGATGTTATGTAAAAATTATTTTTGTTGTGTCGACTATTGAATATTTCCCTATACATCGATTACCCTCAGGATACCGAAAAAAAAAGTACAATTTCGTCTCCTTCTGAAAGTGTAATAGATTCAATATCTTCTTTATAAATTCGTGTACCGTTCATCATCAAAACTAAATTGCTGTGTAGTCCTCCTTCCCTGGAAAAAAGTTGATCTTCGGAATCACCGGCTTTTTGACGAAGTGATTTGAGGAGCTTTCTC
>PMJC01000422.1 GCA_003157235.1 Methanosarcina sp. | reverse complement strand
GACGATGCATACAATCCGGTTATCTTCTCAGTAATTGCTGAAGAATTTGAGAGGAATAAGAATTTAGATGTTGTGTATGGTTATCTTGATATAATTGATGAAAGGGGGAGATTTCAATACACCTCTTATCTGCCTAAATTTGATCTAGATTTTCTTGTATTAAGCCGTGGTTGCCGGTGTATTAATCAGCCAGCTGCTTTTTTAAGAAAGTCGGTTCTGAAAAAGGTTGGTTATTTCGACTTAACCTATAGATACGCCTCAGATTATGATTATTTTATTCGGGTCGGCCGTTATTGTGAAATTAAACTGATAAACCGAAGCCTTACCAAATTCATGATCCTTAAGTCTTCCCTATCATCTGGAACAGGCTCAAAAATGGATCTTGAAAAAGAGGCAGAAGCCATTTCGAATTTTTATATTGATAAATATTGGATTAAGCCTAAAAAATTGTACCCTCTATATTTTGTTTTTTATTTAAACCATGTTAGGCCTAGTAACTTTCCTTATATGCTTAAAAAACTCCCAAAAATAGTTTTTTTAATTTTGACTCTCAAGATTACTAAATATTAAGGAACTTGGCAATGAATGTTCGAGAGAATTCATATTTGTTAAAAATAAAAGAATAGCAGATCACATTAAAAATTTAGTTCTAATAACACTAAGTTTCAGATTTCTTAGCAAAAATTGCAATCAAATTTATACATAGCAAGAGGCATTTACTCCGAATACGAACTATGATTATAGTTTCCCACAGTATCCCTTAAAAAATCTCACTCCTATGTTTGCTATAAAGCAGGGTACCATATAAACTGCTTTAATCCCAAAAATTCGGGTTAGAAATACAATATGATTTCGAACGTGATAATAGTAAAATTCAACTTCATTTGACTGCCTTGATCCACCTGTCATTACTTTTCGATGTTCAGCTATGGCTTTTGGTTGGAAAAAGAACTTATAACCTGCCTTCCCTAGTCTGAAGTTCAAATCGGTTTCTTCCCTGCTGTAGGTGCCCTTATATGCTTTTTCCTCGTAGCCTCCCAAGCTTCTCAGGGCACTTACAGCATAAAGACAGCAGGCATGGCCGGTTACAGTTTCTTGAACCTCTTCAAAGTCTTCAGTATAATTATTATATACCTCTCCTGTCCACTTATTAAACACAAAGGGAAGCTTTTTCGCATTAGCTTCTTTTTTGTGAAGGTCTGCATTAATGTGTAAAATAGGGTTATCTTCAAGTAATCTTGGAACTACTGCTCCTGCTTTAATTCCCAATGAAACAAGTGAATTATATGTCTCGACCAAAGTTTCAACACAGTCAGGTAATAAAATTAAATCATCTTCTATGAAAAAAACAAGGTCTCCTTTAGACTGGGATAAGCCAATGTTCCGGTTACTGGGAGTTCCGTGATTAACTTTGTTTATTATGGCTTTAATACGTGAGTCAAGCTTAGTACATTTCTCAGCGATAGCTGGTGTCTCATCCTTTGAGCAATCATCGGAAATAATTAGTTCCCAGTTACCATATGTCTGTTTCAATACCGAATTAACGCATCTTTTTATTAATTCGGCCCTGTTGTAAGTTGGCAAAATTATTGATACCAGCTGTTCTTTCATAAGCAACTTCCCGATTAAATAGAAAACTCATATACCTTTATTGTTCTTTCCGCAACTTCTTCCCAATCCATTATCGATTTTAAACCACTTTTGTTTTCTCTTTTACCTTTTTTCAAGTCCGTTACGGCCTTCACAACTTTTTTTGCAGTAACAGGCATTTCAATCCCCACACAGGCTTTCCCGTCCACAAACTCCTCAAGTGCACTTCCTTTTGTCACTATACACGGAGTTCCCGAAGCCAGTGCCTCAGCAACTGTTATCCCGTATGCCTCATGGGAAGAGAGCATGAGAAATACATCCGCATTTGCATAGCATTCAAGTAGCTCTTTCCTTGAAAGATCTTTTAACCACTCAATCTGTTTTTCCGCTCCGAGATTTTTTGCCATACTGCGAAGTTCTGCTTCGTATGGTCCCTTTCCCACGACCCTCAACCTGAAATCATGAAGCTCAGGCAAACCCTGTATAATGTACTGTACTCCTTTATACTCCTCCAAGCGGCCTACATAGAGAAGAGTTTTCCCTCGTCCGGTTTTCTCTTCTGAATTTATTTCAAGTTGCCTCATATTTTCGAACTCTTTGAGGTTTATTCCGTTAGGGATTTTTATAGTTTTTGCGGCAACTTTAAAATCCGATTCTACCAGTTTCTTTTCATACTCAGACACACATATTACGGAATCTGCCCTGGAAAAAATCATCTTCCCGAAAAGCCTGTACGGCTTATGAAGCAGGTTCCTTAAAGCAGTATGACCGTGCCGGTGATAATGGGGCGTAAATACGAATTTTCCCCCACTCTTGCCCAGGGACGCAAAGAATGCAGGAAGAGCATGGTAGCTGTGTGCATGAATTATATCATAGTTATGTTTTTTCAGGTAAAAATAGATATGGGGAGCAAAGTAATATGCATTTCCTGGTGCAAAAGATCCGAACCTGATAATCTTTACTCCATTTATCATATCTTTTTTATTCAATTTTACCNNCATCTGTTGTTATAACCTCGACATCATGCCCTGCTTTAACTAGCTTTTCACTGATCTCTTTTACATGAGTTTCCACTCCTCCTATATTAGGTGAGTAACGTGGGCAGATCTGGGCTATTTTCAAGGAGAACCTCTTTTTCATTGAAACTTATACGAAATAATGCATTAGTTTAATATAAAGATAATGTGATAGTTTTGGTAAATGACATCTAACAAAAGCATCTGCATAGTCGGGTCTTCGAAACGTTTTTTAAGTGGCATCAGTTATTACACCATCCTCCTAGCAAATGCCATATGTGTGGAAAAAATGTATATGTGATTTGCTCCCGGCAGTTGCTTCCCACTTTTCTTTTTCCTGGAAAATCTCATGTTGGAAAAATATTTCAGACCTTAACTTTTCACCCCGGATCCTTGTCTTTAACGGCAGACTATAATAATCCACTGATCTGGATTCAAGAATACCGCTTTCTTAAAGTGCAAAAGCCGAATATCATAGTTTTGCAGTGGTGGGCTTCTTTGGTTGCACATATGCGGCTCTTGCTGAAATTGTTTGCAGGTCTATTGCATAAACCAAAAATAATTTTAGAGTTCCACGAAGTTGTGGACCATTTTGGAGAATCAAAATTTCCGATCCGTTTATAATCGAAAATAACGGGAAAACTGCTTCGTAAAAATCTTGATTCATATCTCACTCATTATGAATCGGACAAAAAACTTGTCACAGAAAGGTATTCTATTGCCCCTCAAAAAATCCATGTAATCACATATGGCTCATGAACAGTAGGGAGAATTGCTTGACATGAAAGAAGCGAGAAAAACAAAATTAAAGGTTATAAAAGTATGTTTATATTGAAATCTTTACAAATGTCCTATTTTCCTTTCTTTAAATTTGTTTGATCTTCTTAACATAATAACATTTATATACTTTTATAGCATATTAAATTGCCCTCACACAAATGAAATATGCGGGGAGATAATCCGAGGCAGTCTTTATATACAAGATATGTCTAGTATATACCCCTTACATGAAGCAATTGTGTGAGTTGAAATGCAAATTCCATTCGAGGATGTGATAAACTCCATTATTTGGCTTATAAAGGATAATATTCATTATAATCCGAGTTTTATCTAATTCTCTTTTATCTAATGGGGTCAGGAGTTTTTTCCTGT